>CAYZSY010000008.1:0-8514 GCA_964481185.1 Candidatus Woesearchaeota archaeon
CCAAATGTCTGCCATTTCATTTCTTTTATTTTGTCTTCCTTTTTGTCTATTTTAATCCATACTTTCATCATGTCCCCGCATGCTGGGCTCCCGACCAACCCTAATCCGTCTGCCTTGTATTTATCTGCTTTTTTTCCATCCAAGAAATTTTTTGGAGAGAAGAAGTGGCTTTTAACAGCTTTTGTATAAAACCATTTCTGTGAGTCAACTTTCGCTTTTACGTCTGGGTGGGTATTCATCTCATTCATGTGAAGTGCTCCATACTAAGATTTACAGGGGATATTTTTTTTAATTTTTTAACAATTCCAGGCATTGCATCGGCGACTCTGTCTAAATATTCTTTAACGCTATCTTTTCCAAGAGTAAACCTTATGCTTCCATGAGCCCCTTCATATGATAATCCTATTGCCCTTAGCACATGGCTTGGTTCTAGGCTTTTAGAGGCGCATGCAGAGCCAGTTGAGGCATAAATATTCATTTCATTAAGATAAAGAAGCATTGCTTCGCCCTCAACATCCATAAAGGATATATTAACATTGTTCGGGAGTCTTTCTGTGCTGTGCCCATTCAGTCTGGATTTTGGAATCTTCAACAATTTGGCTATGAGATAATCTCTTAATTCTGAAAGCCTTGCATTTTCCTTGTCTTTATTTTTCTGGGCAATTTCCAATGCCTTGGCAAAACCTACAATATAAGGAACATTTTCAGTTCCTGAGCGAAGTCTGGATTCTTGTCCCCCTCCATGTACAAGCGGAACAATTTCAATGCCCTCTCTTAAATATAACATTCCTATGCCTTTAGGACCATATATTTTGCTGCCGTTTATAGTCAGAAGGTCAACACCAAGGTATTTGATGTCAAGATTCAAGCAACCTGCTGCTTGGCAGGCATCAGTATGAAATAAGACCCCTTTTTTCTTGCATATTTCTGCTATCTCTTTTATTGGTTCTATTGTCCCAATTTCATTGTTCGCATACATTATTGAAACAAGCGAGGTTCTCTCATTAATCGAATTCTCTACATCTTTCGGATTAACTTTTCCATATTTATCAACATCTAAATAACTAACTTTGAATCCAATCTCTTCCAGATAAGCACAACTATTTAGTACAGCAGGATGTTCTATTTTTGAGGTAATAATATGATTTTTCTCTTTGTTTGCAAGTGCTATGCCTTTTATCGCGAGATTAATGCTCTCTGTTCCGCCAGATGTAAAAATTATTTCTTTTGTTGAGCAGTTTAGAAGACTTGCTATCTCTTGCCTGGCATTATCTAAGGCATTTTTTGCCTCTAATCCTTTTGAATGAAAACTCCCAGGGTTGCCATATTTTTCAGAAAAATATGGAAGCATCTCCAAAAGAACTTCTTCACGAATAGGCGTTGTTGCAGCATAGTCTAAGTAAATATTTTTTATCATTTCAGGCAGATACTACATTTTCTTGAGATGTTGCTGTATTTTTTGTGAAGCTGGCAGATTTTTTTCATCATTTCAGGCATTTTTAGTATATTTTGTATTTCCGAAGTAACTTCACTCTCTTCTTCAATAATTTTCTCAGCTGACAAATCTATTCTCTTTTGAACTGCCAGGTCAAATTTCAATCCTGCTGCTCTTTTGTTGTTTGAATATTGGGAGATTGCAGAATCTGTGACTCCCAAGAGGGAAGCAATTTCATTTTGAGGCATTTTTCTCTTTTTCATTGCAAGCGCAAGTTCTTTTCTTATTAACGGGATTATATACCACACTTCTACTTCCTGTGGTTGAATTAATTTATTAACCATTATTAATTAACAATAGTTAACTTACTTATAAACATTTCGGAAGATTAATTTATTTTGTAATGCTTTTATTTGTTCAGCTTCAATTCCTCAAAAGTTTTTCTTTCTTTCTGGTAAAATATTCCAATAGGTATTCTTCCTGTTTTTGAGTCATAATCAAATTCGTCTGCTTTTGCCAAAGCCAATCCTAAATTTGTTTTGTCATGTCTTTCTTTTTGTAGGTCATATAATCTGTTTTTGTACTCCCTGTAATTGTGAAAGATCAAGCACGGCTGCAATATTTCGATAAATGCAAAACCCCTATGTTTTATTGCTTCTTCCAGAACTTCCTTTATCTGGTTCTGATCGCAATCTACTCTTGCAACAAAGCTCGCTCCAGCAGCAAGCAATAATTTTATAGGGTTAAACGGCTGGAGTTTTACTCCTTCAGGATTTGTTTTATCAGTATATCCTATTTCAGTTGTGGGCGTTGGCTGGCCTAATGTCAAAGCAAAGACCTGATTATTATGGACGAAGTACTTGAAATCAGAATTATATCTTGCCATATGAATTAAATGCTCCATGCCTTCAGCATAAGCATCTCCATCCCCTGAAAAGCCCAGAACGTTTAATTCAGGTTTTGCCAATTTCAAACCCAGGCAGGTAGGAACAACCCTTCCATGAAGAGTATTTATTCCTGGTAAATCTAAATAGTCAAATATTTTTGCATGGCATCCTATTCCGCTTACTATTCCGAATTCCTCTTTTTTCTTCCCGTTTTGCATTTGTTGCTCAATAAACTTTTGAATAGCAGACAAAACTAAGAAGTTAGTGCAACCCGGGCACCAAGTCACAGGTGCTAAAGTCCTAGCAGATACTTTTTCGTTCACTTTATCCTCCTATCAATCTCATTAGAAAGTTCTTCAAATAAAAAAGGGCGCCCGTCATATTTCAAGATTTTATTTTTATCATCAATCAAATAACCTGTTTTCTTTGTAATTAAAGATGAAAGCGGAGAAGTTCCGTTATTTTCTACAACAATAATCTTTTTTGCATTCTTTAATTCATTTTTTATTTTATTGCTAAATGGCTCCAAATAAATAATTTGTAAAAATCTGCAGTCTTTTTCTTTAATAGCATCCAAAATAGCCCCTTTGGTGCTGCCCCAGCTAATGATTAAGTTTTCACTATCTTTTTTTCCATACAACTTAAATGATTGAAATTTTTCAATCTCTTCCTGTAATCTCTTAGAGATCAAAATCCTATTCTCTACATTTTTATTAACTATTTTAGGGTCTTCTGTTGCGATTTTGTTTTCTCCAGATTCGTAGCTATTATATCTGGCTGGCCATTTGATTGACTTTTCTGAATATGTAACTCGCGGTTCTCCTGTAAAACTATAATAACTTTCAACAAGATGTTTATCAGACATTAAAATTCCAGGAATTTTGTATCTTTGGGTAAAATAAAATATCTCTGAAGTTTTTTCAATAGCTTCCAGAGGGTCTCCTGGAGCAATAACTATACGATTAAATTCGCCATGGCCAGAATGTAATGCGACATTAAGATCTCCCTGTCCAGTATATGTTGCTAGCCCAGTAGACGGACCAGGTCTTTGAGATAAATAAATTACTAAAGGCACTTCCGCCATTCCAGCCAAGCTGAGGGATTCAGTCATCAAGTCAAAACCTCCTCCAGAAGTCCCCACCATTGCCTTAGCTCCAGCAATTGAGCTTCCAATAGCAGCATTAATACAGGAAATCTCGCCTTCCAGCTCTATTGTTATGTGCTTCCCATCTTTCTGCTTCTGAGATAATTCAGTTAAAACTCCTGTTGCAGGGGTCATAGGATAGCTATAATAAAATTCTACTCCTGAAAGAATTGCTCCTTCTGAGATCGCTTCATTACCATTCATAATCTTAATTTTTTCTTCTCCTCTTTTATTCTCAACTAAGAATTTTCTCTTTTCAGAGTTATATCCTTCAGTTGCATGAATCAAATTCTGTTCATAATTATCTAGCTTTTTTATTTCACTATCCAATATCTTAAAGTTTAATTCTAAAATCTTAAATATTCTTCCAGCATAAAAAATATTGTCCGAACTACCCTTTAAAATGATTCCATTTTTATTTAATCTTTCTTGATGTATTCCTTCAGTATTTTCATCCAATGCAATCAAAATATCCACTTTTGCAGAATTGCTATGGACTGGCTCATCAGAAAACGTAATCATATTAAAATTATGCCCTCCTCTTACTCTAGATTCATATTCTCTGGAAGAGAACACAAAAAAGCCTTTATCAATCAGACCTTTGGAGATTAAACTTGCTAAGATATTAGGGCCCTGTCCGGCACTTCCGCCAATAAGAATATTTTCTCGCATTAAAATCCTCAATTATATAACTATTTAAGATTATTTGTTATTTGGACGAAGTTACTTTTTACAGAATGCAAAATCTTATTAACTAAATATATCGAACTAATTTATGCTAGTTAAACTCCTTGGAGCAATAGATATTGTCTCAGCTCTTGTTTTTTTATCTATAATTTTCGGATTTAGCCCCATTATCCCAATAATCTTGTTCTGTGCAGGATTATTGCTTCTTAAAGGATTGCTCACGATTTGGGATATTAATATGTTTAGTATTATCGATGTTCTTTCTTCAATAGTCCTAATTTTGTCAATATTTTTCGCTCTTCCAGCTTTTCTCATTTGGATTCCAGCGTTTCTGCTTTTAGCCAAAGGAATTGTTAGTTTTATCTAAGAAAGAAGAGAAACTTATCTTTCACTGCAAGGTCTCTCGGGCTCTTCCATCTTATAGAAGTGCTCCGAGGATGGGAATTCTCCTGAATGAACTTCTTCTATATATCTTCTAAATGCTTCTTCTTCTAATTTGCCTAACTCTGCGTATTTCTTTGCAAATTTTGGAATCTTGATATTTCCGCTTAATTTACCTTCATAAGTTCCAAGCAAATCATGACAAATTAAAAGCTGTCCATCAACATAAGGTCCTGCTCCTATTCCATAAATTGGAATTTTCAATTCAGCACTAACTTTTTTTCCAGCTTCTGGCGGAACTGCTTCAAGGAGAATTGAGAATGCTCCTGCTTCTTCAATAGCTTTAGCTTCTCCAACTAATCTTGATATTGCATCATCAGTCCTTGCCTGAATAGTATACCCTCCCAAAGCGGCTGTGCTTTGTGGAGTTAATCCAAGATGGCCTTGTACTAGGATTCCTGCATTATGCATGGCTCTTATTCTTGGAGCAACTGCTTTTCCACCTTCACATTTCACGGCAGAGCATCCAGCTCTGATAAATTTGCTTGCATTAAGGACCGCCTCCAAGTCAGAAAGTTGATAAGACATATACGGCATATCCCCGATGACAAATGAGTGTTTGGCTCCTCTTGCAACGGCATCTGCATGAGGAATCATTATATCCATATTCATCTGTAAAGTATTATCAAAACCATAAACAGTCATTCCCATAGAATCTCCTACGAGAACTATGTCCATCCCAGCCCTATCAGCCCTTCTCGCACTAGGAAAATCATAAGCAGTTACATAAGCTGCCTTTTTGTGCTCAGCTTTCATTCTAAGAAGGGTATTGATTGTTACCTTTTTTCTTTCTGCGCTCTTTTCTATTTCCATTTTAGACTGTAAAAACAAATTTACTCATTAAAAATAGTATTTAAAGTTAATTATAATTAAGAATGTGTGTAAATCTATTCATTAGTTAGAAAACTGCCCAGAAGATTGGGCTATTTAGAGAATAAGGCGTTTTTTCTCAGCCAGTTAATCAATAAGAATTCTCTCCTGTATATTCTCTTTTTATAACTCATGTCAATTACATCAACGAGTGAATGAAAGAGCATTCCAACAAAGATATAAATGAATGGGGAATATACAAAAGCAAGAGCCAAAACAAGCAAATGGAATTCCAGGGTATGGAATACATGAAAATCGCTTTTTCTGAAAATTTTCTTTCTTTTATCTTCTTTTTCCTTTTTCATCAAAATTTTGTGATAATTTAAGGCATCCCCAAGCCAGATTTTATTTGTTTTCTTAACTGCGCACATATAATGGTCAAAATCGATTAGGAAAGAAGATAAAAAGACAATTGCAACACCATACCACGCAGTCGAAGGAAACAAAATTAAGAAAATAATGCTAAAAATCGCTCCTAAAAATATATGCCATCTCGGTAACATTTTATTCTCCTATTCGCTTATTCTCCTCATTATATCTGCAAAAGCCGGTCTTGTTATTAAGATTCCAACGCTCACACCTATAAGTGTTGTTAGGGCAAAACCTCTTAAAAGTCCTGTTCCTGCCCAAAATAAAGGAAGCATTGCTGCAAATATTGTAAAGAACGCTCCAAAGATAATAAATAAGGCTCTTTTTATTCTTTCTTTCAAGCTAGTTTGCTCTCCTGAAACAGACTCGTCTATGATTATAATTTGGTCATTCAACCCAGTCCCCATGCCGGCAATTATTCCAGCTATGCTTGGAGCGTCAAGATTCCATCTTATCAAAGCAGCAACAGCAAGTGTCAAAACTGCTTCAGAGAAAACAGTTAATACGACTGCAAGTGTAATCTTTATTTTTCTATATTTTATAAAAAGCACAGCGCAAACTATTGCGAATACAATAAGTGCAAGTTTTATTATATTGTCTGTAAATTCTTTCCCAAGTGTAGGAGATACGATGTCTAATTTTAAAATATTGAGCTTGTAAGGAAGACTTCCTGTTATAAGAATGGTTTGCAGCTTGTTCATACTTTCTTTTGCATTATTAAATGCTTCCTCTTCACTATTTCCAGAGCCAGAGCCCTGAATAGAAACCTGGGTTGTAACTTGCCCCCTCAAGTCTTCTCCAATAAGAAGAGAATCCACTTCAGAATTATCTACATAAAGGTACAATTTTTCAGAAAGATATTTTCCAGTTTCATCCAAAGAAATATTTTTGGTAACTTCTGCGTGTTTTTTTGCGGCTTCTTCAGTTAGATAAACAGTAAATCTGAAGTTGCACGCATAACCGCCACTAACTTTGTTACAAGCCGTTATTCCAGAACACTCTGCCCTGTTTCTGCATACATCGCTTATATCTCCTTCCCCGCCCTCAAACACAAGAATTCCTGTCTGATTATAAAAACTCTTGTTTCCTATTCTTGCTTCAAATTTCCCCTGCTTTGCTACAATCTCTCTAAGGTCTGAAGGGCTCGCCCCAGCCACCTCTACAAGCATATAATTATTTCCTGCCAAGTCAGAAACAGAGCGCACACTTATATCAGCTATTCCGAATACATTCAGTCTATTGCTTGTTATAGCCACCAAATCATTCATTTCGCTGCTGCTTAATGGTCTTTCAGCATTTACAAGAGCCCTTGCCCCGCCGCTTAAATCTAATCCTGTCTTGAGGTTCGTTATTCTTATGCTATCAATGGTTATTTTAGGAGTTTCGTTTGTAAGAAATATAAATTGTCCTTTATCTGTCTCTAAAATAATCTTTGTCTCATTCTTAGAAGGTAAAATGCTACTTATAACTCTGGAATAATCTTCCGCGCTCTTAATTTCTTCGCTGTTTATTGATTTAATAATCATTCCAGAGCGAAGACCTTCATTGAATTCTGTTGAATTTTTTTCTATAGATTTTATGATAACGCCGGATTCTGCAGCAGTCGAGACTATATAAAACAATGACAAAATCAATACAATTATCACAAAAATCTTTCCAATATTTGAATTAATATACCCAAGTGCAATTGGTACAAGCAGAATAATAAATCCGGCAAGAAATCTTGACGTCGCAGAACCATTAATAATTATCATTGCTGCCAAAGCCAGACAAATTGCTAAAATCCAGACTCTAAATGATATCTTCATCTTATCCCCTTCTTGTCACAATACCATTTAATTATTCCAGCATTAGTCATCCAAGTGTTTGCTATGTCTGCAATCAGGCCAACAGAAAGAATCAGAAATATCTGCCTGAAAGAGTCTGGCAGTCCTGTAATTATAAAGAACGCAGGAAGTACTGCAACAAGGGCAGTACTAGTCATAAAAATGCCTGTTTTAAATGCGCCGTATATTCTCTGGTTTAGTGTGCCTTCTCTTTTTTTAAGAGCCCTTGTTGTCAATAAAATGTCTGTATCAACAGAATAACCTATAAGCATAAGGAATGCAGCAATTCCTGCCGCAGATATTTTCACTCCAAGGTAATCAAGCAGTGCAAGAGTTATAACTATGTCCGAAAATGCTGCGAATATTACAGCAATGCTTGGGACAAATGATTTAAACATAATAAAAATAACAATCGACATAAGGACAAATGAGATAACTAGCGCGAGAATCAGTTGTTTATAGAAATTCTCGCTTAATGATGGTCCTGTAAATTCAATGCTTGAATTTTTGTCATCTAATTTATATCCAAGAACATCCTCAATCTCTTTTTTCAATTCTTCTGGTTGCATAGAACTTTCAATTACAAGAGCTATTTGTTTCCCGCCTCCAAGTTCACTAAGGATTCTGAAAGAAATGTCTTCTATCTTCTCTCTTAGCTCTGCTTCAAGCTCAACCGAGTTTATATCTCCAAGAAGAGTAATTGTAGTCCCGCCTTTTAATGAAACATCTTTTTCCAAAAATTCGCTTGTTGTAAAATAATTATATGACAATATGCCGAGGCTTATTATAAGAATAATTATTGGTATTATCTGCAGTTTTTTTAAGTTGTTTATGTAAAATTCACTTAGCTTCATG
>CAYZSY010000008.1:8524-24139 GCA_964481185.1 Candidatus Woesearchaeota archaeon
CAAATCCCCAGTTTGATTGTTAAATATTACAAGATAAACAAGAGAGATTAAAAGAACTGCAACAGGCACAAAAAGAAGCGGTTTATGCCATTTATCATACCAGTTTTTGCTCTCCGCTTTTTCAATCTGTTCCATAAAAATATATCTCTTATGGTATTTTAAATCTAATGAATGCGCTGGCTGGGAGTTGAACCCAGACCAATTGGTGTTTTCATAAGCTTTTATATGGAAACCAATGATACTACCGCTATACTACCAGCGCGTTGGTAATATGAACAACGAGAGCATTTTAAAGTTTTACTATATCTTATTTTACAAGCAGAAAATACTATTAACCCAAAAATCAAGAAGATTATTATTTAGTCATTAGCTCATAAGAGCCGTCCCAATCCTGCGCAGGGGGATTCTTTGTGTATTCTTTGCATCTTGCTATAAACAACTTGCATGCTAAGTCATATTTTTTCTCCTTGGTAGCTCTCTCAAACTCTTTTCTTGCGATAGCAAATTTTCTCTCAAAATAGAGTTTTAATGCTTTCTCAAACTGCATTGAGAATGCTTTGTTGTAATCATCGCAAAGCTCATATACTTCTATTGGAACCTTCTTACCTTTTACCTTGACTTTATCAAGTTTTCTGAATTTAAAGTCATTTTTAACAAGATTATGTGTGAACTCCGAAACTATTATATTAACTCCGTAATATTTAGTCAGCCCTTCAAGCCTTGATGCGATATTTACGCTGTCTCCAAAAGCAGTATAATCAAACCTCTCCTCGCTTCCCATGTTGCCTATTACAGCATCTCCCGTATTTATCCCGCATCCAATTTCAACATTTGGCAATTTTTTGCTTATCCAGCTTTTCTTCAGCTCTTTTAGAGTTCTAATTTGTTCAATAGCGCTCTCACATGCTAGTTTTGCGTGGTCTTTCTCAATAAGGGGGGCGTTCCAGATAGCCATTATTGCATCTCCAATAAACTTGTCAACAGTCCCCATATGTTTCATTATTATGTTAGTCATTGCAGTCAGATATTCATTCATAAAATGAACGAGCTCTTCTGGAGAGAGTTTTTCGCTTATGCTTGTAAATCCTCTTATGTCGCTAAAGAATATTGTTATCTCTCTCTTTATCCCGCCAAGTTCTAGTTTTTCCCTCTTATTTATTATTTCTTGAACAAGGTCTTTGCTTATGTATTTGCCAAATGCTTCTGTAATATATTTATTATGTCTTCTCTCTTCTATATAATTAACGCCTATTCCAGCCCCCACAAAGATGATAGCAGAAACAGGAATAAATATAAAATCAATGATATAATTATATCTTGAGTATGCCAAAAAACCAGTATAAAAGTAGAGAATCTCAAATAAAACCAATACAATCATTGTGTGATATATCTTAAATCTTGAGATAATAAACATCCCAACAATACCAAATACAAATAAGAGCAAGATTATGCTCCATTTGCTCTGGCTTCTTAGAAAGTCGCCGAGAATCAAATTCTGCACTATGCTCGCATGTATCTCTACTCCGCCGGTTGCAATGCCCTCAGATATTGGTGTAAAATAGTTGTCATGCAAGTCAGGGGCAGTTGCTCCAATCAAGACAATCTTGTCTTCAAAGTCAATCTTATTTATGCCCTGCAGGATTTCATAAGCGCTGACGGAACTGCCGGAAAAATCTGCAAAATTTATCAGTTTTATCCCTCTGTCTGGAACAGCATTTTTGTTCCAGCCATTTCTATATATCTCAAAAGCAAAAGGTGCGCTCTCGTCGGATAACCCAAAATTAACTCTTCTGGTTACTCCATCAAAGTTTGTAGCTAGATTGACATATCCTGTGCTAGAATTAAAAATTGGTTTGTAAAGAGCGTTATAGCTTATCTCAGAAGCAAGAACAACATTTTTTTGCTTACCCAGTCTCTCTTCAAAAGAAGAGTCATTTACGCTTCTCTCAAAAAAAGAGACATCAATTCCAACAACTTTTGCGTCTTCTGTCTTTTCCAGCAATCTTGAGAATACGTCCCTGTCCCAGGGCCATCGGCCTATCTTATTTATGCTCTCATCGTCTATCTTTATTATGATTATATTTTTCAATGAGGGCTGCTTTTCATAGACTCTATCTGCTATACTCGCATTTAAATAATAAAAAGCATTGAAGTAAATTGCAAGAACAAAGACAATTATGAGGGCAGAGAAAATCCCCAGACCTAATTTGTCTATTATTTTTGCCATGGTCTCCCTGTTTACATTAAATTTTTAAGCAACTCTGCTTTCCGATGTTCCATTTAAAGAATTATCTCTCACCATTTTCATCTCTCGTATTTTCTCAGTTATCTTAACGACTTTGTCAATTGCGCTAAGTTTTATGGGGGATTTTCTCGCAATCTCATCTATATCTACTCGGCCTTCATCCGCATCCTCAAAGAATATTTTTATCTGTGCGTTATCCATGTTTAATCTGCTCTTTATCATATTAAATATCCTTGGATGTTTCTCAATTTGCTTTTCCCTTAATCTTCTTAACTCTCTAATTGTTCTTTCAGTTCTTTTATTAATCATCTCTTTCTCTTCATTGTTTGCGTCTCTCTCCCCAATCTTGTCTTTTAATTTTTCAACAACCCTGTTCTCTCTGACCTTGAATTGCTTCCCATCAATGATGAATTCTACCTCTCCTTCTCCGCCAACTATTTTATCTTTGCTAAAGGCAAAAGCCGTTCCTCTTACAGAAGCAACAGTATTTCCGGAGATTATAGAATATGCAGTCACCCCAGAAAGTTTTGTAAATTTATTCCATGTCTCTCCTTTTTCCTGTATGATTTTTGGATAAGCCTGTGTTAAATCATCTAAAGTTATTTTTGTATTTGGCTCTAGGTTTATTACAAGGCTCTCATAAAGAATAACAGTTGCTTCGCTGTCTGTGCCAGTTTCTATTAAGTCGCCCTCTTTTAAATTAACATCATCAACTGCAGCCTGACCGTTAACAAGGACGCTCCCGGATTCTATGTGCAGCTGTGCGGTTACCACACTAGCCGAAGTCAGGGAGCTATAAATAATTGCAAAAAGGATAATCAGGGCTAATCCAATTCCCCCTATAATCGCAAGAACTTTCTTTTTCATAAAGTAGCTTAGCATTTTTATTATTTAAATCTATTTCAACAAGGCCCTTCTTCTTATTTTTTATGTTTCAAGCGCTCCCGGAAGGATTTGAACCCTCGACCTTAGGCTTAGGATGCCTCTGCTCTATCCAGGCTGAGCTACAGGAGCATAATTTTATTATTAAGATGCTGGATGTGGGTGCTAGGATTCGAACCTAGGAAGGCACTAAGCACAGAAGCTCTTGAGGCTTCCCCGTTTGACCACTCCGGCACACCCACATAAAAATAAACACAATCTTCTCTATAAAAAGCTTTATAAATCCACACAAATGAGGAATTATGAAGACGGTCATAGCAGCCAGGAAACGCCCGTTCTCTTTCCGAACACGGAAGCTAAGCTGGTTGCGTCGGCATGTTAGTCTCCCAACAGAGGCGAAGTTCCGATGCTGTCTTCGTTGTTTTTCTCAGACAGCATAATTATAAACTCAAGCATATTCTCTTATCAATGAAAATCCAACTCAACAAAACACAGGCAAAAGAAAAGATAGAATCATTCTTTATGAAAGCAGATTTTACTCCGGAACAGCTAAAAAAGATAAAGCGTCTGGCAATGAAATTTAATATTAAACTAGGCGCCTACAGAAAATCATTCTGCAAAAGATGCCTTAATCCTCTTTCAGGAAAATTGTCAATAACAAAAACGCACAAAACAATAGAATGTAAGCATTGCGGCTTAAGGAACAAAATAAGAATTAGCTAAAACCTGCCGCCTCTTATATATCTTAATGTGCTTAAAAACTAAGATTTCTTGAACAGAAAAATCCTCAGATTTCTTCTGAACTAAGAAATTTAAGATTTCTTGAACTTGGCAATCTCTGTCAAAATATCTGATTGTCCTAGAAAAGCTGCCCTGCAGCAATATCTTTCTATTTTCATCTCATCAAGAAGCTTTGCTTTATCTTCGCCAGCCTCTGATTTTTTCTTGAATTCTTCCCATAAATGCCCTATTGGCTTTCCGCACCCGAAACATCTGACTGGAATTATCATATAATTAATGCTCAAAATTTGTTTTTAAACCTTTAGATTTTCCACATTCTTTTACAATTTGCAAACATTTATAAGAGTGC
Organism: Candidatus Woesearchaeota archaeon; assembly: GCA_964481185.1. Lineage (GTDB taxonomy): Archaea > Nanobdellota > Nanobdellia > Pacearchaeales > GW2011-AR1 > JAOAJC01. The sequence goes on from CAYZSY010000008.1 coordinate 12,742, forward strand.
TCCGTATTAGGATTTTATACAGAATGACTGAGAAACAAGATTTCTCACATCATTTAGAATGTAAGGAGGACAATATGCCAGGATTTAACAACCGCGGTGGTGGATTCAGACCAAGAAGTTTTGGACCTAGAGAGATGCACAAAGCTGTTTGCGCAGAATGCAAGAAAGAATGTGAAGTTCCTTTCAAGCCTATAGAAGGCAAGCCAGTTTACTGCAAAGACTGTTTCAGCAAGCGTAGAGCCGTTGCTTAAACAAAATAATTTGTTTTAACTAACTAAGTTATTAATCTTATTTTTAATTTTTTGTTGTTTTTTACTATGTCAAGATGCTTGATTTTTTGTTGGCATCTTGAGCATCCAAAAGTCTATAAGCGAAATATAGAATTTTTTTGACGCGAATGTTTAAATACTCTTTAAAACATTTTCAATTTATCAAAAAGAGCAGAATGATAAAAAGATGTATCTATTGCAAGTCAGAAATTGAGCAGGATTCTGTAGTAGATGTCTGCATGAGGTGCGGACATGCTGTCTGGGGTGAGAAAATGTTCAAGGCAATAATATCAAACATGGAAGGGGCAAGAAAATCCGGATCTCTCGAGCAGGGCTCTATTTCCACGTTGTCGTTTAAGGTCGCAGAAAAGCTGAAATATTGATAAAAGGCCAGCTATTAGTTAGCTTTTTAAACCGCTTTTAGTAACTATTTCTATGCTTAAGTACAAGAACATTCACGAGAAAGGGAAATTCTCTCTTATGAGATTTTTCCAGAAGTTTATGGTCGGAGATTCAGTAGCTGTAGTGAAAAATCTCGGTTTTAAGTTTGGTTATCCAAAAAGATTGCAGGGAAGAACAGGCAAGGTCTTGGAAAAGAGAGGTTCAGCTTATTATGTGGAAATAAAAGACCTAAATAAACCAAAAAGATATTCAATTAAACCAATCCATCTTAAAAAGATAGAGGTGATGAAGTGATATTGTCAAAAAAACCCCTAAGCTTGGCAGAAGTTAACTCTCTTGTTCCAAAAACAGAGGAGAGAAAGCCAATTCATGATTATTTGAAAAAGTTTTCTCTGTTATCAAAAGCAGACGCAGATAAATTAGTTGTAGATTTAAGAGGTTTAAACAACCCAAAACTCAAAGAAGAGAATCTTATAAAACTAGCAGACTTTCTTCCAAAAGATTTGGAAGATGTAAATAAAGTTCTTAACGAAGCAAATCTTTCTGAAGCAGAAGCAAACGCAATTCTGGGAATAATTAAAAAATATTGAGGCATAAGAATCCAAAAATGAATATTAATAAAATAAATAAAATGGAAAACAAAATATGACTGAAAAAGAAGACTATGCAATTATAATAGATTACCTTCCAAACGGCTACCCTCTTGGAGGAAAAATGATGCCGATAGCCCAGGCCATAGGTGAGAAGACACTTACTCTTTTGGAGTTAATCCCAAGAAGGGGAGTTTCGCTAGAACAAAAAGAAAAAGTTTATATAGGCTCTGAAAAGAGGGATAAGATATACTACATAGCTGGAAGGCTATCATATGACAAGATAACAGAGACTGCGAAGATCCAACTGCAAGAGTTTGTTGATAAGCTAGTTGCGGAGCAGGAAAAGAAATTTGTAGATTTCTTTAATAATGCTCAGGCAATTAATACAAGGCTTCATCAGATAGAACTTCTGCCAGGTTTTGGAAAGAAACATATGCAGGAAATTCTCTCTGCAAGAGAGAAGAAACTATTTGATTCCTTCGAGGATATCAAATCAAGAATAAGCACTATTCCAGACCCAAAGAAAGCAATAGAAAAAAGGATTTTGGAAGAATTGCTTCAAAAACAGAGATACAATCTCTTTGTAAGATAAAATGGCAGAAAAACAAGAAACAAAGGAAAAGAATGAGAAGCAGGCAAAGAAACCTGGAAGACTAGAGAAAGTTGAGAAAAAAAGACCAGAGCAATCTAAGGAAGAAAATGAGGTTCTTGTAAGAATATTCGGTTACGACATTCCAGGCTCAAGAAATATTTATACTGGGCTAACAAGAATAAAAGGAATTTCCTGGACAATTTCAAATGCGGTATGCCTAAAACTAGGATTTCCAAAAAGCAAGAAAGTCTCAGAATTATCAAAGCCAGACATTCAAAAAATAGAATCTTTTCTCAAAAATCTTCCTGTCTATGACTTTCTTAAGAACAGGAGAACAGACATAGAAACTGGCAAGACAGCTCATTTTTTTGGAACAGACCTTGAAATGAAGCGCGATTTTGATATTAAGCGTTTAAGAGAGATAAAATCTTACAGGGGAATAAGGCACGCCCTTAAGCAACCAGTGAGGGGACAAAGAACAAGATCACACTTTAGAAAGAGCGGGGTAGCTATGGGGGTTAAGAAGAAAGTAGAATGATTAGAAAGAAAAAAAGATATTCAAGACCTAAAAAGGCGTACGAAATTTCTAGAATAAAAGAAGAAAACGCCCTTCTCAAAAGATACGCCTTGAAAAACAAGCTGGAAGTCTGGAAAAACATCGCGCAGGTAGATTATTTCAGAAGAAGGGCAAAATCTCTTGCAAAATCCTCATTGGAAGAACAAAATATCTTGTTTAATAAATTAAAAGCTCTCGGCTTAAATACAAACGCAATATCAGATGTTCTTGCTCTTAAAATAGAAGACTTGCTTGACAGAAAGCTCCCAACTGTTATTTTTAAGAAAGGAATAGCAAAGACAATACAAGAAGCAAGGCAGATGATTGTTCACAAAAGAATTTTAATAGATAATAAAATTGTAAACTCTCCAAACTATATAGTTTCACTCGCTGAAGAAGGGTTAATTTCGTTAAAGACCAAGCAACAAAAAGAAAAGGCACAAGACAAGGCAGATAAAAAAACAGAAGCGCCCCTCAACAAAGAGCAAAATGTTAATTCAAAAGTTGAAGAGAAAAAAGATGAAAAGAAGGAGGAAGTTAAAAAATGACTGAAAAGCAAAAACTGAAAGAAGAGGCCAAAGTTGTAAAAGCCGAAGAGAAATTAATAGTTGAGCAGGTTAAGGGAGCGGCAAAGCAAATAAAAGAAATAGAAGAAGCCACAACAACTGAGATTAAGGATGTTAAGGAAGAGAAAGTTTTAGAAGAATCAGAAGATAAGGAAGAAAAGAAAAAGCCGGAAAGAGCTGCTATTGCATATGTTTACAGCTCTTCAAACAACACAATTGTTCATATAACTGACCTTGCAGGAAATACTCTTTCAAGAGTAACAGGTGGAATGATTACAAAACATTCAAGATTAAAGTCAAATCCTACAACTGCGATGTTCGTTGCAAAAAAGGCATCAGAAAGAGCAAGGGATTTGGGAATTACGTCTTTATTTATAAGATCAAGGGCAAAAACAGGCAGTCCTGGCTTTGGTCCTGGCGGACATGCTGCTGTCAAGACTCTAAGTAAGGAAGGATTTAGGATAATAAGCATGTTGGATACAACAAGAGTCCCAAGAGGCGGTCCTAAGCGTAAAGGAGGAAAGCGTGGAAGAAGGGTTTAAGCTCAATGCTTAAATTTAAAACTTCAACTTTTTCAAAGTTGAATGGGTTAAAGATTCCATAGGAATCTTTAAAAAACTCTTTTACATAAAAAAACTATGGAACTTATTAAAAAAACTCCAGAACTTCTTGTTATTAGAATGCCTGCAGACGATTCTCTTGCTAATGCTATAAGAAGGAGCGTTGCAGAAGTTCCAACTCTTGCTATAGATGAAGTTGAGATTTTCAGGAACGACTCTCCTCTTTACGACGAGATGCTTGCCTTAAGATTGGGATTAGTTCCATTGAAAACAGAAAAAGGTATGACTAAGAAAACAAAATCAGGCTTAAAACTATCAAAAACAGGTTCGTGCACTGTTTATTCAGGAGATTTAGATGGTAACGCCGAAGTTGTTTATGATAAAATCCCAATAGTTATTCTTGGAGAAGGGCAGAAGCTTGAATTGGCGGCAACTCCAGCTCTTGGAAAAGGCATTAACCATGCAAAATTCACACCAGGATTATGCTATTACAGGCATCTGTTAGAAATCAGGTCATCTCCTGAAGCAGAAAAGATAATTCAAAATTCTAATTTCTCTCTTATCAAGCCAGAAAGGAAAGGCCAGAAGTGGATTTGTGATTTAAATGAAGCAGAAGTCGAAAATATAGAAAAACTAGAGAAAGGCTCGGTCTCTCAATCTGACGAAATGCTTTTGATAATAGAATCTTACGGCAATATGGATGCAAAAGATATTTTGACAAAATCAATTGGCTCTCTCGAAGAGAATTTGGACAAGTTTGAAAAATCAATTAAGTGATTTTTCTGCACACTTAGTTTCTTAAGAGGTTTATACATCCAATCCAACTTTGTATTTTTCTAATAACCTCATTATTTTGGCATCTTTAAGATGTCCTAAACCTATGAAATTATCCCTGGCGATTACTCTGCCGTCAGTTCTTTTTACTTCATCTATCTTTATGCTAAGGTAGTTTGACCTAAAGTCATAATTTATAGAGAATTTAGAGACTATGAGCATGCATCCATTGCTGTAGCGGGATTTAATTGGGCTTATCTCATCAAGAACTTTTCTAAATTCATCTTTCAAACTAGCAGTCACATCGGAGATAAATCCTTTAATATTCTCTTCATGATACTCCATAATCTTCTTAATCTGCTCCTCTGCATTTTCATGCATAATTTTAACAAGCCTGAGGCTTTCTTCTAACTTGTCCATATCGCTAAAGAGAATTATTCATTTAATAATATATGTGTGAAATAAAAGATATTTTAATTTTGTCTTTAAGTTGTTTTATAATCATTTGGCATTGGTGCATTTAAGAATTTTAGCGGTTCATAGTGGGAAGAAAGTGTTACTCTACATGAATCTACTCCACTAACAAATCCTACACGATAAAATTGACCACGACCATCTTTTAAATAATTAAGAAACACTAATTGTAATACAATTCTTCCTACAAAATCATCCATTGTAGGTCTTATCTCTTCAACTATTTCACTTAAAACTAAATCCCTGTTTATCTTTTCTCTTCTCCTGTAAATTATTGATGTGCTCTTAAAACTTAGAACTCTTGAATCCCTTCAGCCTTACAGAACGCCTGAATAGATGCTTTTTATATTTCTTTCTTAAGTAATATACTGCGATAGCAGCTGCAATGACCAATAAACTTACAATTACTAGGGCTGTTGTGCTAATAATTAGTGGACCTGTCCCTCCGCCGCTTCCAGAACCTTCATTGTCTGCTTGCTGGTTCTCATCTCCACTCCCTCCGCCAATTATGGCTGGTATGTAAAGTGGTGTAAAGATTAAAATAGCTCTTTTAGATATAAGGTTGATTGATTTAAGTCTCAAATTTATATCATTTCTTCCGTCGCTGTCAAGGTCAATATCTTTCTTATCGCCAACACTCATGGAAAAACTATTGCTTCCGTTTATAGTTATAATTGCGGTAGTCTCTGTTACATTGGAAACAAGAATTGTATAAAATATTCCTCCAAAGCTGAACTTTACTTTCTCATTATTTCCGAATTCATATTGTATGCTTGTATTTATCTCCCCTATTGATTTTGTAGAGCCTCCTCCGCCTCCGCTAGCTCCGCCTGCGGATGAAGAAGAGCTTGATGAGCTTGTGACAGGGCAATCTGTGCAAGTTATACTGCTAGTAACGCTGTCACTCTTTGTGGCAACTCCACCAGAGCCAGTTGCTGCTGCAGTTATTGTAAAAACACAGTTTCCAGATGTTCCTTGAGTCACTGTCCATGTCCTTGACTGCTTGTTTCCATCTTGCATTCCGCTTATTGTTTTTGAAGAATCTTGATTTGTAATTGTGCACCCTCCAGATACAGATGTAAATGTGAGAACAACATCAGTGTTTCCCCCAGACGTAACTTCAGCAGAAGATGTCCAAGTTCCGCTCATTGCAGCACTTGAAGCAGAATTGCTTACTGTTACAAGGACATTTATGACATTTTCTTTCACATTGTTATCAGCGACATATGTATCAGTTACAGAATCAAGCATTATTCTCGAGAATCCGTTGTTGCCTGCTTTTGTCGCCCTAAGTCCTGTGAAAGTTATTTCAGCTGTCTGACCAGCGCTGACGCTTGTTCCAGAAGATTGCGGATAGTTTGAGTTTTCAAGCCAGTTGCTGTTGTCTGGATAGAGTGTTGCAGTGCTCACGCTGCCAGAAGCATCACCATTATTCCTGACTGTGGCTGTGCAAGAAAATACCCCATTTATTGCAACTTCAGAAGGAGTGCATGAAAATCCAGTCACACTAAAAGATGCAGCTGCAGATACAAGATTAATGCCTAAAGCAAGAGCTATTAAAAGTACTATTGTTGCAATTATTGTTTTGTTAATTTTCATGTTGATGTTATGATGTATTATTTACTTTAAATGTAACATCTTCATTTCTCCAATTCCAATCTTCGTCAGAACAGGTGATATGTGTGCCATAATGCTGGGCAGGCCATAAAGTTGTATTAACAACATATATATGCGTTGTTCCTCCAGTAGATAATCCAATACTGCCTGATGACCATGTATAATTAGTTCCATCCCATGCAGAATAATAATTACTTGAAGCATATATACTATAATTATAGACGCCAACATATCCATATTTTGTGGAGTTACATGCATTTATGGTTTGTTGTGTAGTAGTCCCATTAGTTGAATTTAGTGCGCCCGAGCAATATGATAAATTAAAGCTATTAAAGTTAGCAATATACAAGTTGCACTGGCTATTCTCAGTTGTAGTCCAGCTAAATGACACATTTCTTCCAGTTAATGTGTCATTATTGGCAGGCAAAGATACTGTTATATTTGGAGCATTGGTATCTTTTACTCTCGATATACCATTACTATCTAAGATAGTTGCACTCCCAGAACTTCCACTTATTGTTGCTTTGATATAATAATTTCCCTTAGTTGTCCATCCGCCAGCAGGAGCATGGACTCTTATTATTGCATTTCCGTTTGATGTTTGTACCCCGCCACCAACAAGGCTCCATGTGGCTGTGTTATATGTTCTGCACCAGTCGCTCGTGCAACTACCTGTCTGAACTGCATAAGACACGCTCGTTATATTAATATTTATCGCATCGTAATTACTATCTCTTACATATATTTTTACTGTAAGATTCTCATTTAGTGAGAAATCGTATTTATAATTTCCATTTGTATCACTACTTAAGAAATATCCATTATAAGCTTCTCTTCCATCAAAGTATATTCCGCTCCAATCTTCTATTGAAGAGCTTGCATCATTCTGCTTGTTCCACATAGTATAAAGATAATTATAGCCAACCTTCCATCCTGTTGAAGGAGCATATACTGTTACGGTTTGGTTACCATTCACAGTACACTGTCCAGAAACGTTTGAATAGCAGCTTCCAACGCTAAACACGTAATCTTCTCTTGTGCTTCTGTAATTATCATATCTCCATTGATAGACAGAAGATAGATTGCCAGATGTGTTTTGCCCAGTATTATAAGAAGTTACATTTACAGGGATTTGCACATTTGCATTTGTCTGTTTGCTGCTTCCTCCAACTATGCTCCCCCACTGAGTTCTGAAAGGCACAGACCTAAACGAGAGCCATCCTGTTTGTGTATCATTTTGGATATTATCTCTTATAAGAACATTTAACGAATGATAACCTCCCCAACTTCCACTCCCCCATCCACCACTATTGGGGCAGAATGTAATATTTCCTACAGCTGTATTAGTTAAATTGCTGACAGTGTAATTTGTATACATAGTTCTTGTCTGCGACATTCCATTCCATGAAGTTTCAGATATCTCAACTATAGAATAATTGCTAACCAATGCAACATTATTCCAATCTGGCTCATATATACTCAAAGTTGCATTCAAGCATTGTGTTGAGTCTATGTTATAATCGTTAGATGATAATTGAACTCTGAAAGGTTGGACACTAAACCAAAGCCATCCTGTTGAAGTTTCACCAAGAGAGTTATTCATCATAAGCTCCCCCCAATAATATCCTGTTGGCCAGCTTCCGTTCAGGTAAGTTATGTTAATAATTCCTGTCCCATTCACACCAAGAGGAGTTATGTTAATACTTTCGGGATAGTTAAACTCTTTGCTCTGCCATGTTGTTTGATCCCAGCTCCTCAATACTGCATCATACACAGTTGTATTAATATAATCGCTTGCATTATATTTTATTAAGTTGTTGCCTTGCCAATACCCTGACTTGTAGCTCTTTGTTGTTGTTACATTAAAGAACATCGGGCTATTTCCTTTTATGCTATAAACATAAGAGCCGCTTAAGTTTGTAGGCTGTGTTTCCACATAAAACGCAATTGTATTAAACCATGCATATCCGGTGTCACTATTGTTTACATTCAATGTTACAGAATAATAACCGCTATTCCAAGTTCCTGTTGTAGTATTTATACGCAACAAATATCCGCTGCTGTTTAAACTATTTGAATTCCAATACCATCCGCTAGATTGATTTAGATTGAGTATGTTTGAAACATATGTGCTTGAATTAAGCTCTTTGCATGGCCAGCTCCTACAATCGTCTATTTTCTTGACAGAAACTGTTACATTTCCTCCAAGACCAGATCCGCCCATATCACCATAGTTATAACTTCCAGCATTGCTAATCTTTATATAAAGAGTGATATTTTCTCTTGAGTTAAAATAGTTCTTATAACTGCATCCTCCGGAAGTACATTCAATAGGCTGTCCATAAACATCCCAAAGTTTGACGCTAAACCATGCATAACCATAATCTGTATCTCCAGATGAAGTAGTTCCTTGAATTATTGCTCTGTAATATCCAGTCTTCCACGCTCCCCCGGGGGCACTTGAAGCAGGCAAGCTCAATGTCCCAGTTCCAGAGCTTATGCTTGAAGATATATTTGTAGTGTAGTTGTAGCTTATAGGAGGCCATATCCACTCCCCGTCTCTCCCCTGATATTCTACCTTTTTCAAAGTTATTGTGCCACTCAATCCTCCGCTGCTGCCTCCCCCACTCCACCATCCTCTTCCAGCTTCATACATTTGGACATTCAAAGATATGGTGCTAGAAGGGTTATTTTGCCAGGTTGAAGAATATCCATATAGATAAAACGCCCTGCTCTCAAACTTCCCATATATTGTGCTTATTGTCCCATCTTTAGCAACAACTCTAAATTGCACTATGTTCGTTCCGCCATCCCACTTTGTCAATGGTTTTACCGTGCAAGTGTATCCTCCAGAGCTGTCGCTTGATATGCAGTTTGTTTGGGAAGCATTAACGCTTTCCACTGCTCCAGATTCAAGATTCGTAACTTGTGATACGGTTATTGTGGCATTTGTAACTGCTTGCTTTGTTGTGTCTGTAGCGCACGCGCCGCCTTGCCCGTAAGATGAAGAATTTCCACTACCGCTGCCATTTTGTGCTGTAGCTCTTCCAAGAGGATTATTTGCCTGCACAATTTTCAAATCAAAATAAACAGTGTCTGTTTTCTTGAATTGCGAGACATAATAATACCCTGAAGTTACCTGTCCTGCAGTATCTTTAGAAGTGATGCAATAATCATACGGATTAACTATAAACTTTGTAACAGCCCCAAAACTCCTATTGTCTCCAAATAGGGACAAGGAATATAATCCTCCAAATTTTGGAACATCTAATTTTATTCTTTGTGAACTTGAATTCCAAGCCCACTCATAAGCACTGTTTGACGCATTGACCAAATCAAAGCTAGCGACTTGAGTGTATGAAATTTCGCTTCCATTCATATAAGTCGCAAGAAATACTTCTGCATTGCTCAAATTAGTCTGAGAAACAGTAATATTATATGAGGAGAGGGATATATATACATATTCATTTGTTCCAAACAATTCTTTTATATTTCCTTCGCTGTCTGTAGATTGTCCTGACATTACTCCACTTATAATATTTATTCTCTGGCTTTTTGTCTGTGTGATTCCGCTATGAGCAAGAGTAGCATATAAATTATACTGCCCTGCAGTTGTAGGAGAGGTAAGTGAGAACTCATAGCACCCCTCATTGCCACCACAGGTTGCATTCCAGCTAACATTCGTAGAAGTTACGACATTGTTTAATCCGTCTTTTAAGGCAATTGTGAAGAATGATGCATTAAGAGAAGGAATTACAGTTCCGTTTATTCTATAAGTTGGGCTTGTTTCAAATCTTAATGTTCTGTTCGGAAATGCGCTGTACTCGTATTCAAATCCAGAAATTGACGACTTTTTCTCTATCGCAAGCGCCCAATCTCTTACTTCAAATGAAGTCTGTGCGCTTATGCTTCCATCCCCTGTTTTATTTACAGTTACATAAGCAGCATATGCCCCATATTGGAATGTAAGAGAATCAACTGAAAATAAGAACGAGCCAGTGAAAGAATTATTATTGTTTAACTGTGTTGAGTTTATAATTTTAACAACATTTCCTGAAGAGTCTGCGATATAGCCATAAAAGCTGTATAAGTCGCTAGTGCTTGCATTTGTAACGCTAACTTCAACACTTGCCTGCTCACCCACAGCATAAATATTTTTTAATGACTTGGCAAGCTCGTCTTTCATATAAACATTGAATGAAAAAGGAATAACATAAAATGAGCTAAACGCTTTGTAGTTTCCAACTTCAACTATATAACTTCCGTATGTGCTTGGAGCCGTTAGAGAAGTAGTGCATTTTCCATTGTTTCCTGTTGTGCAGTTAAATGTTGATAACACACTTTTTGAAGAGTTTTGTAGAGTGCCATTTATAGAGACATTAGAAACGCCAAGGCTTCTGTCTCCTATTGTTCTGACTGCTTCCAATGTAACTAACACGCTTTCAGAAGGATTGTAATTTGCTTTGTTGGGGCTCACTTTTAATGAATCAAGAGTTTGATTAACTACTGCAATCTCAACTTGTGAGAAAGAAGTGCCGTTATTGGGGTCGCGGTATTCTGCTCTAAGATAATAATTCCCAGCAGCTAGGGGCGCATCTATTTCTATGGCACTCGGATAATAATTGCTCAGCGAGTAAAATGCTCCAGTTGAACTGGTATTAAGGGTATAATTACTAGTTACATTGTAGGTGCTGTTGCTTATAATAGTAAAATTAATGGTTGCGTTTGCAAGCAGAGAAGAACCCCGCACTAAACTCCCATTGCTGGAGTAATTTGCCTGATAGAGATATCCTATAATCTCAATTCTCTCTCCAGAAGAATAAACAGTATCAGGAACAGTAAAATAAATATCATTTATATAATATGCAGAGATAGATGGAAGAAGAAAACTAAAAAAGATAATAATTAGAGTAATTAATGTCTTGTTGTTCACCTTGTTCCCCTTTAATATTTATATAAATCGAGTATGATTCATACTATTTAAACCTTCTGTAG
>CAYZSY010000009.1:0-3350 GCA_964481185.1 Candidatus Woesearchaeota archaeon
AAATGAAAAATGATTTTCAGATACTTGCTTCTTTTTTATTTCATTTGCTATTGCGCTCAAAAGTCTTTTTAATAAATCAATTGCATCTTTTCCTCTCAAAGTGACTCGAGTTCCTACTTCCAAACCTGGGCGGACATCAAATTCAGGGATTCTTTTTGAAGATTCCATTACTTGGGCCTTTTTCCCGCTTATCATTTCAAGAAGTTTCTTTGCCTTTTGCAAATCGTCGCCTGTTGCGCCGGCGCTAAGGATAACTTTCGTCAATTTTATCTTTCTCATGGGATTTTCTGCTTTCATAGTACGATTAAACTGCTCAAATCGAGATTTGAGGAATTCTCCTTGAATTTAACTAAAAATTTATTGTCTTTAACTTCTGCAATTTTCCCGTGCTGCCCTTCGTATCTGCCTGCAATAACGAAAACTTCCTTTCCTTTTTCAGGAGTTACGTGACTTTTTACTTTTCCAGACAAATCAAGATAAACTGAATCGCCGACTTTTATTTTGTTGTCTCCTAGGACATTTGTTCCATCATGAAGATTGATTTGGATTTTATTTCCAGGTAAAAGTTTTTTCCCAATGACTTTGCATAACCTTTCTTTAACATCTTTTGTTTCTTCTAAGAAGAACTTTCTTGTTGGAGATAACTTTAGAACATATGTCTTTCCTGCTTCAAAAAGGTTGAATAATTTTATGCTATCATGATAATCTCTTACGTCTTTTCCATTCAATTTCAATAATTTCTCATTTATCATCTTCTTAACTTCTTTTTTTGTCTTTGCTAACTTCAAGATGTCTCTTAATGCTACAACAACTGGAACAGAATTCTCTAAACCTGTTGAAGCTCTTGCTATGTATTTTGTTCCTTTCCTTTCAATTGGTAATCTTGTTGTTGCTTCTTGTCTTGTTTGGTGCATTTTATTTTTTTACTCCTAATTCTGCCGACTTTGTTGGACCTGATTTTCTGTTCAAAGCGTTGACTCTTTCCTTGTCGTCAAGATTCAAGGTTTGTATCTGAAGAGTGCAGGCGTTGAAGAATACGTTTACCTTTGAGCCATCCCTCTTTGTTCTTTGCATTCCCTCAAGGGCAACTCGTGAATTTTTCAAGTCTACAGAAGTTATTTTGGCCTTTTTCTTTTTGAAGGCGCCACGCATGATAAGCACTTCATCCCCTTTCCTGAGGGGAAGATTTCTCTTAGCATACTTTTTCCTTAATTCTTTGGACAAATTAGCGCTTAAAAATCTATGCTTTATATGGAGAGGAGCGTTTGCTATGAATTTTCTCTGTTTTCTTGGCTGCGAACTTGAAATCCATTGTGTTGAAAATTTCTGTTTCATTTTAAGCCATTCCCTCTTTAGGATGATAAAAGTCATATTCTATACGTCGTAAAAGTTCGCAATCCCCTTCAAAAATTTTTTCTTCTGGAAAACCAGTTCTTCTTAAGTTATCTATGCTTGTATGATATATATCAAGATGAAGATTAATCTCCTCTACTGTTTTTTCTCTCGTAGTTACAACTGAAGCGGTTTTTTCGATTAATTCTCTGTGAAAATCTTCTGGGCTTATCATAGTACAAACTGCGCTATTTTAGCGACCTGCCCCCATCTTTCCTGAACTTCTCTTGCAACTGGTCCTTTAACTTGTGTTCCTTTTGGATTTCCTTTATCGTCCTTGAGCAAGGCAACTGCATTATCTTCAAAACATACTCTCTCGCCTGTTTTTCTTCTATAGGGTTTTTTCTGCCTTATTATCACTGCATCAAAAAGCTGGCCTTTCATATCTGGCTTTCCAAGCCTGACAGAAACTTTAACCCAGTCAGAAATTTTTGCATACTGATTCCTTCCTCTTCTTGTCTTTCCATGAACAACACCTGTTATTCTTACAATTCTTGCCCCGCTATTATCTGAAGCTACGACTTTGCTTCCGACATTTAATCCTCTTGTTGCCCTTGCAGTGAGTGCTTTCATTATCCAACCTCCCTTGATTGTTCTGAATGTTCACGCCCGATTAGAGTTACCAACCCGCCTCTTTTGCTTAACATAACTCCCGTCAGTTTTTTTCCTATAGAAACCGTTGCGCCCTCGGGAATGTAGTACAAATCTTTCAAACTTTCTATTTCCTTTATATCTGAGTTCATATCAAAAAATGCTTGGCTTAACATAATACTATATGTGCGATAGTTTGGATTTATTTTTCCTATTGACTTTGGATTGCATCTCATTCTGTCTGAAAATACCTCGTCTTCATCTGGTAAAATTTTATACAAGATTATTTCTTCATGATACATATGCTCATTCATTGCTTGCTCTCCTTTGCCCTGATTTTTTCAAGGACAATAAAGTGAATTATCTTGCTCAAAGGTCTAGTCTCTCTTATCTTTACATAGTCGCCTATATTGATTTCGTTTGCCAGATTATCAGAAAGTCTTGCGTGCAGTCTTGTTTTCTTTTTGTAGAATCTCTCGTATTTTGGCACAAATACCTTTCTCTCAAATTCTATAACAACTCTCTTTGGAAACTTCTTTGTCACAAAGCCTTCAAAAGTTCTTCCTCTTGTTGCAGTTTGAGCTTGATTTGCTGAAGTTCCAACTAAGTTTTTCTCTGACGCTTTTTCCTTTTTTGCTTCCTTTGCCATTTTATTTTCTGTTTTTCTGGAATTTAATCGCTTATCGAGTCTTCTGGAAAGCCCATTTTTACCAGTATGGGCCTTACATGCTTAAGGTGATTTCCCTGCAGCTCAATTACGCCGTCCTTGGCGGTTCCTCCGCAGGCAAGCTCCTCCTTAAGACGCTTGGCGGTTCCCTTGATGTCAAAGTTCTTGTCAAAACCTGACACAAGGGTTGTTATCTTGCCGTATCTTCTTGATACAGTGGATACCTTTATCTTCTGCTCGCCTTTTGCGATTTCCTCAAACACAGAGTCCTCTGTTGGGAGGCCAAATGATGTGTTCTCATCTATATCCATATTTATTTCTTGTTCAACTCCTCCTTGGCGGATTTGTTGAGTGTTATAAGGCGTGAGATTGCCCTTTTAATCTCTTTGGTTTTTGCATTCGTTCTGTTTGCTGTAACTCCAGATTTTACAAGTTCTAATTTTAACTCCTTCATTTTTTCTTCCCTGTCTTTCTGAGGCATTTTTGAAATATCTTTAAATCTTAGGATTGCCATTTTACATTTTTGCCTCCTTTAGCAATTCGTCATACTCTGAATAAAGTGTTTTTATGTTTAATTTATCCCTATTTGTATTAATTACTAACTGCTCTATCTCGGAGTAAACTGCTCCACCACCATCCACAATTTTGTTTAAATCACTCATTTCTTTTCACCCTTGCTTTCTTCCTTTTTTTCAGTTTT
>CAYZSY010000009.1:3450-15447 GCA_964481185.1 Candidatus Woesearchaeota archaeon
TTGTTTAAATCACTCATTTCTTTTCACCCTTGCTTTCTTCCTTTTTTTCAGTTTTCTTTGATTTCTTTGTGGTTTTTTTCTTCTTTGTTTCTTTCTTTTCTTCTTTTTTCTCTTCAAGAGGCGCTCTTATCTTTGCCTTTAAAGAATCATTAATGTCTATCTTGTCGTGAATATGCGCTCCAGGAGGAAGGATACTTACTTTTATTCCCACAACTCCTGGAATTGTAATTGCCTGTGACATCGCCCTATCAACAACTTTTGCAGGTTCTCCTGTCTTTTTCAGATATCCCTCTGCAAATCTCCATGATTTTGCCCTCTCGGCAGGAAGCTTTCCAGACAAGACAATTTCTGCTCCAAGAGCTCCTGCAGCCATTATCTGACCAAGCATCTTGTATGCAATTATTTTAAACTTCAGGGCTCCTTGGCGCTCAAGCAATAATGCTATTTCATCGGCAACAAGCTGAGCATCAAGAATAGGATTTCTTATTTCTTTTATTTCTATATGTGGATTATCCAAATGGAATCTTCTCTTTAAAACTCCAGTAAGCTCGTCTATTTTCTCCCCCCTTCTTCCTATAACAAGACCTGGCTTGCTTGTCGCTATAATTATCTTCTCGCCTACAGGGGTAAATTCTATTGAAACATCGCTTATTCTGCCTTTTCCAAGGGATCTCTTAATATATTCCCTAACTCCGAGCTCTTCTTTCTTGAATGTTACAAATTTTTTCTCTTCCATTGTAAGACACCTACTATTTCTTGCTAACAACTTCCCTTTTAGGAACTTGTCTTAGTATGTAATACCTCCTTTAGAAGTTTATAATATCTTTTGTAATCAAAACGCTCTTTAGGTATTCTATCGTCATGTCCAGACGGAAATAATTTATTTGGCAAAAGAGTAGTTATATAATTACGATATATTATATAATCTGAATCGTATCTAGATATAGTTTGAATGGAAGCCCCTCCACAATATTTTCCACCAATCTTTATAGTATCCTTTCCCACTCCGATTATTAATTCTTTTACCTTGCCCCTATGAATTATATCTCCTACTTTTAATCTTCCTTCTAGATTTTGCACCTCAAATTTTGGTTTCCCTACATATCTAAATATTCTCGGGATAGATTTTTGCTTAGTCATTATTTCTTTTCCTCCTTATTCTGCATATTTCCAAGTTCCTTTGCTTTTAAAATTACATTGGCTCTTTTAAATCGTCCGCCGCCCCTCTTTGAAGGTCTTGACGCAAAACTTGATGAAGCGAAAGTAATTCTTGCTTTATCCAAATCCATTTTATTTGCGATAACATTTCCTTTTAATGTTTTTAAAATTGGTATAAAAAGTTTGGATGCATTTACAGGGTATCTTCCAGACATAATATTTCCTTTTCTGTGGGGTATCTCTCCTGAAAAAGGAATAACTTTCTTAAGTTTTATCACGCTTTCTAAATCTGCTATTGCATTATCAATTGGCTTGTTTTTTATGAAATTGCAGATATATTTACACTGCTTCATGGAAGCATGAAGGTCTAGGCCTTTTGTAATTGCTTCGTCTTTTTTTACGATCTTAACTTCTGGTCTCTTTGTTTCCTTTGTTATCTCCTTAGGCTCGGAAGTGCTTGGTGTTTCTGTAGCGTTATTTTCTTTATGAATTGCCTTAGCATCAACATCTGTTTTTTTCTTCTCTTGTGAAATTATCTTATCTGACCTTTTGGTGACAGGAGCTTCTGTTGCTTTATCTTTTTTAGGAGTTTTCATTTCTTCCTGTTTGTTTTCTGTTTTATCTGCCATGCTACTTCTTCTGCACTCCCGCAGAGCTCTTTGTTGCGCCTATTCCTGGTGCTCCGTGCTGAACTTTCTGCCTTGTCAGTGAAAATTCTCCTAATCTGTGACCTATCATATTATGGGTTATAGTAATATCATTGAATGTCTTTCCATTGTATATTCCAACTTGCATTCCAACAAGCTTTGGAACAACAACTATATCTCTAAGATGAGTTCTGATTTTCTTTTTTCTTGCTATTTTCTTCTCGCATCTTTTTATGAATTTTTCTATTGTCTGAAAATTTCTAAGAATTGACCTTCTGCTCCTTGAAGGAAGATATTTTGCAACTTCTCTTACATCCAAGGACTTAAGAAAATCCAGAGATTTTCCTCTGTAGAAAAGCTCTTTTGACTTTACAACAACTTCGTCGTTTGATTCTTCTACCATTTACTTTGTCCTCCCTGTTCTGCTTGGTCTTATGTGGCCAACTCTTGCACCTGCTGGCGCGTTTCTCTTTGCAATCTTGGATTTAATTCTCTTTCCTCTACCTGAACCAAATGGATGGTCAACTGCGTTCATTTTAACAGCAGATGTTCTTGGCCACAACTTGTTTCTTGCTTTCATCTTATAGAACTTTCTGCCCGCTTTTACAAACGGCTTTAGTATTCTTCCTGAGCCCGCGATAACGCCTATTGTTGCCCTGCAATCTCCGCTGAATGTTACCCCTTGCTTGTTAGGCATGATTACAATAATTTTATTATTTTCAAGTCTTTTTGAAACATTAGCACTTGTTCCGCCTGCCCTTACAAGCTTTCCGCCATCTCCAGGGTTTGCTTCAAGATTATACACGCTTGTTCCTGCAGGAATATCCTTCAGCATCAATATGTTTCCATCCTTAATTTCAAGCCCGCCTACTTTTGTTTTTTGGCCAACAACTGCATTGTTAAATGCAGGAATGTAAAATATTTCTTTCTGGACTTTAATCTTCATCAATGGTGCAGAATGTGCGGCAGAATGCAAAATATTTAATAGCTCTCCCTCGCCTTCCACAGAAGGGTATTTTATTTTATAAATATATGCCTGTTTTCTTACTTGATATGTTAAGCTTCCGTGCCCTCTTGCCTGTGATATAATTGACTTGCCCATTCTTACAATTTTACCTCCACATTTTCTAACAATATATCTATTCCGCAGGCAGTCAACCTCTGCCCGTCATTTTTATTTATTTTGAGCCAGTGTCTAGATGAAATGGGAAAAATAACTCCTTCTTCTGAAAGATGCATATCTCCCTTGCCTATGAGAATAACAGAATCTTCTTCGTAAAATGCTGCAAAATTGTTTGCGTCGCCTGTTGCCTCTCCAATATATCTTGCACTAACTATCTTTTCTTTTGAAGACTGCCTTAGTTTATATCTAAGATTTTTTATTAAATTTGGTCTTTTAAATTCCATTTTAAATCATCCCTAACTTTGTGGCAATATCAATTGCTGGATTTGCCTTATTTAATTTGACGAATGCAAATTTTTTGTTTGCTTTAACAAGAGTTCTAACGCTTGAAACTTTTACAGAAAACAAAGATTCAATTTCTTTCTTTATTTCAGTCTTTGTTACTCTTCTTTCTGTCTCAAACAATAGAGTATTATCTAAGTCTATCATCTTTACTGCTTTTTCCGATGTTATTGGGCGCAAATTCATTGTTTATTCTCCCTGCTCTCCAATTCTTCCAAAGCCTTTTTTGTGTATAGTGTCAATCTGCCAAGGGGATACAAATCTGCAATCTCGAGATTATTTAATTTTCTGACATCAACTCCCTTTAGTTTTATGTTCTCGTCTTTTCCTGAAACCAAAAGCAATCCTGCATTTGATTTGTATTTTCTGCCTCTTGTTTTTCCTTTTCCTGCCCTGACTACTTTGTCTTTGAGCACAAGATAAAACAAATCTCCAAATATTTTTCTCATTGCTTCAAATGCTTCTTTTGTCTTGTTTGGAACTGCTTCTATAACAAAAGGAGCATATTTTATGTCCTTGAGAGAAGAATATCTCCTCAAAATGTAATCTTTGTTTGATGTAGATGCGATAGCTGAAGTCATTGCAAGCTTAATTTCTTTCTTGTTTATTTTTAGGGGAGAATAAACGCCCTTAGGAGGATGAGCTCTTCTTCCGCCTCTTGCAGAAGAAACTTCAGCTCCAACCCAGTAGAATTGTGTTCCTCTTCTCGACATTCTTTTTCTTGGAACTCTTGAAATTCCCTTTCCATAAGCTCCTTTCCATTTGTGTCTTCTATGAGAAATTGTTCCTGAAGCAACGTGCCTCTTTCCAGCTTCTCCATAAGATGAATAGGGCTGGAATTCTTTTTCAGCTTCAAACAGCTTAAGAGCAAGGTCTTCTCTAACTGGAAGATTAAAAATTCCTGGAAGCTCTATCTCTGATTTCTTTTCGCCTTTTGTTGTAAATAGCTGCGCTTTCATAGTTCCAGCTCCACTAGCTCGTATTTTTTCTTTGCCATCGTTTTAGTAGGCCTGAAAGAGGGAGTGAGAAGAATCTGCCTCTTTTGGGGGCCTTGAACAGAACCTTTCAGAAGGATGTATGAAGAATTTATATTTCCGTACTGCTTGAATCCAGATTTTGGATTAATGTTTTTTTCTGAAATTGTTCCTGAGCCTATTACTTTATTGTTATAAATTACTCTTGAGAACATTCCTAATTGTCCTGCCATGGCAACTCTGAATGATGTGTGGGCAGGATGCCATGGACCAAGAGTTCCAGGACGTCTTACTCCTTTCTCTGACTTGTGAGCTTTCAATCCAATTCCCATTCTTTTAACAGGGCCGACAAGGCCTTTGCCTTTTGTCAATCCTCTTGCATCAAGAAGAGAATATTTAAGAAAATCCTTTAGGGAAATTTCTTTTCCTGCCATGGATTTTGCAAATGCCAATTTGTCTTTTGCTTCAACTGCAAGCTCTATCAAATCTGGAGTTTTCTTTATTGAAGTTTGCGAAGGCATTGAATACATAATTAATCTCAAATCATCAAATTCCTTTGGAGCTTCTGAATCAAGATTTTTTGGCTGTCTTGGAGCAAGAATGATTCTCTTTAATTCCTTGTCATTTGAGACAACAACATCTTTCAAAACCTTGTTATTTTTGTAGAATCTGACAGAATATATTTTCATGTTTGGCGTTTCGAGAACAGTTACAGGAATGTAAATTTTCTTTCCCTGCGTCATTGACTTGTCTGTTGAGTCTTTTACAAGCGCTGTTCCCATTCCAACTTTGTAAGCTATGAATCCTAAAATAGAATCTGTTTTTCCGTCGCCCTTTACAACATCCCAGTTAACACTAGGAATTGCCTTTTCTGCCCTTTTTCTAGGCCAATATTGAAGGCTTCCAAATCTTGGATGAGTTCCGCCTGCCATTTTGTTTTGTTATTTTTGATGAATTTTAATTCAAGTTTAATTCAAATATTTTTTAGATATTTGCAAATAAGCATTAATTATTGTATTAACTAATACCTGTAAAATACAGAAATTCTGATTTCTGTCTCTTCAATTCCAGTTGAATAGGCTTGGATTGAAGACTAGGCCAACTTCGCCTTATCCTCCGCACCACCAGAGGACTTTCGTCAATTAGATTCAAATCTAGTTGATTTTGGGGGTTTTTAAACCTTGTTCTGATGAAAATTAAAGGAATAAAAGAAGACTTGTTTTAACTTGTATCCTTTATATGTAAAAATACAATAATCGGCGCAATAATCTATACAGATAACTTCTTAATAATCTCATTTATAATAATCTTTTTCTTTTCATTTGATAAAGAAAAAAGAGTCTTTTTAACCATCTTTTCAGAAATTGTAAAAATATAATTTAGTTTTATAACACTTTCTTTTATAGCTCCTTCCTTTTTTGTCAATGGAATTCCGCCCATCTTTAAATTACTTGTTATTCCAGCTACAACTATATTGCCATACTCTTCAAATAATACTGCTGCAGGTCTTGTTTTAATATCTGGAGAATCTGCAAATTGAATTTCTGTAAGAACAACCTCTCCCAACTTATGCATTTTCCCAAGCCTCGTCTTCCTTATTACTCCATAACTCCTGCATTTTTGGCTGTTGTATTTTGTGCAAAAATTCATCATATTGACTTCTTTTTTTTGTTTCAAGAAAGATTTTTATCATCTTTCTCAATAATTCATTATAAGTTTCTCTGGGGTACTCTTTTGTTTCCTTCAAAAGTTTTACGGTTTCTTTGCTTAAGATAATTGTTGTCTGTGTCATATATAGTTAACTATATATAAACTATATAAATCTTCCTATCATGAAGAAGAGTTTAATTAATACTATAAAATTAACTGAAACATGGAGGTTATTACTCTTATTTTAACTTGTATCCCGTATATGTGAAAAAGTAATAATTGGTTTAATAATATTACTAACTAGAGTAATAATTTTATTGGTAAACAACTAAAGACCCCTCTGTTCTTACATTTTCTTGGCAAATTCTTTTTAATCCTCTAATATCTCTTTCTGCTATTTTATGAGAAAATGCATTTGAATAAATAGTGCCTTCTAATCCATCTGTATAAACAACTATGGCATCTCTCTCGCTCAAATTTCCACTTCCGACTCTTACATATTTCATTGCGTTTGCCTGTCCAGTCAAAACACCAAAAGAGGGATTTTTTGGATTATTTCTGTAATTCATTCTGATTTCTCTTCTAATTTCGGGCATTCTCCAGCCAGCATCTTTTCCGAATTTCTTTCTTATTTGTGGCCAAAAGCATTTGTCATATTTATCGGGTCCTTGATTTTCTGTTCTGAATTTTAATTTTCCATTACTGTCAAAAACAGCAACCCCACAATCGCAGATAAAGCCATAATGGAATTTATTTCCAACAACAACCACTCCTGCAGAGACACAGCCTGCTAAATCATTTGTTACATAATCAGGTTTTGGGATATGAACCTTATTCCATCTTCTTATCTCGCTATTGATATTTCTAAAAACTGCGTTTATGCCCAACTTATTATATTCCCTTAATCTCAAGAAACCTTGAGTAAATGTATCGGCCACAATTTTTGCAGGACTTATTTTAGGATAATTCTGAGCAAATTCTTTCTTTGTCTCTGGCAAAACTTCAGCGGGGTCTCTTGTAACTCCATCTGCAATTGCTAAAATGAGTTTCTTGCTATCAAAAGCAAAAGAATCCTCTATAGGAATGCCTAATTTTCTGTGCTCTTTACTTTCAACATTAAATCCGGATATCATAAAAAAGCTAAAAAAATGTACTTTTTAAATATGCCCTTAAGAAGAATAATCTATACGGGCATATCAACTAAATATAGAGGGTTATTAATCCTGCTCGATTCTTGGGGCAAGGATAAAAGAGAGCATGACATTGCCTGTCGGGAAGTTTATTCTCATTGGATGATTGTCAGAGAAATTGATTGAGACATTGGACGAGATTTTTGCCCCTTTTGTGAATTTGTTGAGATATTCTAGAGAGAATCTTGCAGTGCTGAAATCAGAATGAATTTCTACCTCATCAGATGAGAATTGGGCTCTTGCTGAATTAAGAGGACCTTTTGCTTCAACTGTAAATTTGTTTGGCTCTGCTATAAAAGTGCAGGCATCCGAGACAACAAGGCAGTCTTCTATAACTTCAACAAAAGAATCTGAAGACATTTTTATAACTGATTTGAATTCCCAGACTGGAAGCTCTTTTTCCTCAACGTCAATATCTATAAGTGAAAGTGTAAAATCTCTCTTAATCTTGTCCTGAATGCTTATGTTGAGCAGATTATCCTGCTTTGATATAGTTAAAGAAGAACCAAGCTGGCATCTTCTCAAGACTGCCTTTAAATTCTCAAGGCTTAATCCTAAAATTTCATCGTTTTGCAGTTCAAATTGAGAAAAAAGATCTGAAGGAATCTTAAAGTAAACCATTGCAACATTTGCAGGGTCTATTGCTGTGAGGGACAATCCTTCTTTTGTCACTTTTATCTTTACTTCTGTAACCAGTTCTGAAATGATTGAAATTATGTCTGAAAGAATCTTCGGGCTATCTAATTTTAACTGCATATTTTTAGAGATTGATTTTGAGCTTATAAGGATTGTTATGTTGAATTATTACTATTCTCAAAAGAACAATAATTATTATAAAATAAGCTTGGATGATTCTATTATGGAAGAAAAGAATAAAGAGGAAAATAATAAAATAAAAGAAGAAAGAAGCAAAAAAGAAGAGAGAGTTCGTGCGATAACGAGGATTTATTATTCCAATCCTAGGGTTTTAGAGGCGATGGCAAAATTCTCGCAGGACCGGGAAGTTGTTCCAAGATATTTTGAGAGTTTTGGAAAAAGGCCTGATAAAATACAATATCCTTCTGATATAATGGGGCTTGTCAATAAGGGAGCTACTTCATTCCACGCGTCTGAAGAGATATGGAATGACCCTCTTCTATTAAACTCTGAAATTTCTTCAGAAGAGATGAACGGGCTCAGAAAATCCTGGGATTTGCTTATTGATATAGACTCTCCATATCTTGACCTCTCAAAAGAAGCAGCGAAACTTGTAATTGAAACTCTTGAAAGATATGGGATTAAAAACTATGGATTGAAATATAGTGGTTCAAAAGGGTTTCATATTATCCTGTCTGGAAAAGCTTTCCCAAAAGAGTTTGATGGATTCAAAACAAAAGAGATATTTCCTGAATGGGCAAGAGCAATAACTGAATTTATTTTCAGCGAGATTAAACAAGAATTTAGAAGAAGAGTTGGAAAGTTAATGAGTTTTAAACATCTTGACAAAGAAAACCAGATAAGAATTTACTGCACCCAATGTAAGAATATAGCAGAAAAAGCGGAGATGGCAAAATTAAGATGCTCCATATGCAGTCTTGAAGTTGAAAGAAGAGGGGAGGGGAAAAATAAGTTAAGATGCATGAATGCAAACTGCAGAGGATTATTAGAAATAATTGGAACTAAAGAATATTATTACTGCAAAAACTGTATGGATACAGACAATAATAAACTCTCGCTTTCTTCAAATAAATATCCCGAGCTTTTCAAAGAAATTGAGGGGGAGCTTGCTGATGAATATGCGGAGCTTGACCTTGTTTTGGTAGCTCCTAGGCATTTATTCAGAATGCCTTATTCCCTGCACGAGAAAACCGCTCTTGCAAGCGTTGTCATGACAAAAAACCAGATTGACTCTTTTTCTCCGCAGGATGCAAACCCTCTGAAAGTGAAAATTGTCAATTATCTTCCAGAGAGTGAGGAAGGAGAGGCAAAGAATCTTCTGGCTGCAGCTCTTGAATGGAAAAAAACAGATAGGGAAAGTGAAGAAAAAGTTTATAAAAAATATGAAAACTTTGAGAAAATAGATATAAAGGGAGTTACAGAAGAGATGTTCCCAAAACCAATTAAAAAACTTCTTCTTGGATTGAAAGAGGGAAAGAAAAGAGGTCTGTTTATTCTTATTACATTTTTACGCTCTATTAATTTCCCCCCAGATTATATCAACCAAAAAGCAAGGGAGTGGAATAAATTAAATGAGCCTCCTTTGAGAGAAGGATATTTAAAAAGCCAGATTGACTGGCTATTCAGACAAAAGAGAAACATTCTTCCACCAAATTACAGCAATAAAAACTTTTACAAGGATTTGGGTCTTATTGATGAGACGCCAGAGGCAAAAAACCCTATTTCAGAACTGGTAAAAAGGATAAGAATGAGAAGATAGTTTAATTAATAAAAACATTTTAATATAATATATATGGAAATAATGTAAAATATTTTAATCATTCAGATAAACCTAACTCTCGTTCTCAATATGAAAAAAGAGAAGAAGAAGTTGTTATATTTAAGAAATTCAAGTTAGTTGATGAAGTAGACCCGAGAGATAAATCTAAAATTAAATCATGAGGTTAAGTTGTCTGCCGTAGTTAATCCTTTTATTGAGAACATTTTTAAATAACTAATACATTCAGTTCAGATGGAAAAGAAGGTTGGAATTGCGCTTATTTTTGGCATTTTTTTTGTCCTTGTTCTTGCTAATCCTGCATTTGCTGCTATTAATTTAACCTTGAGCAATAATCCTGATAATGGGGATAATGTTGCAAGGGCATATGCCTGCCTTCAGAATCAGACTTCTGGGAAAAACTTGTCTCTTAAGGAAGCTACATTCAGCTTGTTGGCTATTGGCGGACAGGACATCTTTAACAAAGTTGAATCATATAGAGATTTGAGTTCGTGCTGGCCAAAAGGAGCTTGCACTCTAAAGGAGACAGCGCAGTCATTACTTGCATATAATCGGGTTGGGCAAGAGACATCAAACATTAAAAAATGGATTTTATCTAAAAATATTACAGCAAGCGAGTTGAAATGGCTTCTTGAAATAGACATAACAAATAAAGTTGCCTCAACCTGCACAATAAATGACGGACAGAGAAAAAATACAATAAACATTCTTGAGAATTCCAAAATTCAGGGAAATCCAGGACCTTGCTTCTCAATTGACAACGAAGGATATATGCTAAAAGTTAATCAAAACTGCCTTAGAAATGAATTTGAGATATCGTGCGACCAGGATTTTGTAACTTCTGTATTATACCAGAGAAATTCTGGAGGAACATTGTTTATACTTCCTGAAGCGCACTCTGCTGCATCTCTTGGAAGCACAAAAGAGAGAATAAATGGGGAGTGTTTTGGAACATCAAAGAGTTGCGATTATGAGGGCACGCTGTGGGCAACATTGGCTCTTCAAAAGGCGGGAGTTGATGTTTCGAGATTTGCACCTTATCTTCTAGCACTTGCAGATGACAATACAAGATTTTTCCCAAGTGCATTCTTGTACGTTTTAGTTGGGGGAGATGACCAATATAATTCAATAATCCAGCAACAAAAACAAGGAAAGTTCTGGGAGATGGCTGGGACAAGAGATGGCAGATATTATGACACTAGTTTGGCAATGCTCAGTCTTGCTGACAAGGGCGGAGCTGAAATTGACGCAACAAAGTCTTATCTATTTGACATACAAACAAAAGAAGGATGCTGGAATAATAACAATATAAGAGATAGTGCATTCTTGTTATATTCAGGATGGTCAAAATCTGTTGGGGGGATTGCAGGAGGGTCGGTTGTTGATTGTGAACCAACATTTTCATGCGAAAATAGTTTCTTGTGCACACAATCAAATGGAACAATCGAGTACGATTACTCTTGCCAAACTGCAGGACAATCTTGCTGTTCTGTAAATCTAAAAGAATTATCGTGCGACCAGAAAAATGGGCTATTATGCCCTTCTGACACGCAGTGCAATGGGAGAGTTGAGTCTTCTTCTGATGGTCCTTGCTGTCTAGAAGGAAGCTGCACTCCTGTTCAAGCTTATGAAGATAGCTGCACTCCTGCTGGAGGAATTTGCAGGAATAGCTGCGATAGCGGAGAAGAGATATCGTCTGAAAGCTGTTCGTTGCAAAATGAAATTTGTTGTATTAATGAGAAAAGCAGTTTAGGATTCTGGATTGTCACCTTAATTATTCTTATTATACTAGCTGCATTGGGAATTATATTCAGGCATAAAGTTTTAGTTTGGTGGTATAAACTATCTGAAAAATTCAAGAAAAAACCAATAATGCAGCAAAAGCCGATGCCCATAAGGCCTGGGCAGCAGATTGGACCATATCCAAGGCAAATGATGGCAAAGCTGATGCCACAGCAAGTTCAGCCAAAAATGCAGATGAGACCAATCAAACCTGTTGCAAAAGACAAAGAGCTTGAAGAAGCACTTAAGAAATTAAGAGAGATGAGTGGAAGAAATAAGAAAGAATAGTATCTTTTTAAGACAATAATCCTTAAATAATACCATTTCAAAGCAGTCTCATGTGCGACTACAGAGAGACATGCTCTGCGAGAGAACTTAGAAAAGATGATTTTATTTGCTTTGGCTCTGCCTTAGAGTGCAAGGTATTACCATTGAATAAAGAGTTGGAGAACTTAAGAGAAGAAAACAATAAATATGAAAAAGATTTAGAAGATCATGGTATATTTGAAGAAAATGTTAGCAAATATAAAGAGATTGTGAAAAAACTAAAAGAATGTCAGAAGATATATCTGGAAGAGGTTCGTGAAGGAATTGTGGAAATTGATGGGCTGGAAAAGGAAATAATAAAAATAATCCCATAAGAATAAACATCAAATTTATATAATTATCATATCTTGTCTGACAATGAAAAGAGTGT
>CAYZSY010000009.1:15547-22237 GCA_964481185.1 Candidatus Woesearchaeota archaeon
AATAAACATCAAATTTATATAATTATCATATCTTGTCTGACAATGAAAAGAGTGTTTTATATTGTTGCACTTTCTGTTTTTCTCGTTTTATCTGTCTTATCTTTAAATGCAGTTTCTGCAATATCAACAATCATAAATGACTCTTATTCTCCTGGAGAAACTGTTATAACCGCAATATCTGGAAATATCCTTGATCCAATAGAATCTGGGAATATAATTCTGACAAAAAAAGGACATATTCCTGTTCCTTTTGATTATGAAATTAGGAAACTTGGAGAAAATTATTATCTCTGGTTTATAACTCCCCAACAATCTGACAATTACACATTGTCTATAAGAAATATAACGACTACAATAGCTGGAAAGGTTGATAAAATAGATTACGAGAAGAATTTTTCTCTGTCTGGTAGTTTAAGCGATTATTCTGTAAAACCGGGACTTATTTCAACAGAAAAGGATTTTCAGATAAAAGTCCAGCTTAATGAAGACAACAATAAAGAAATATACCTTAACTTTATAGAAGAGGCAAATACAACATTAAAACCTGGTGAGAATATCCTGAAATTTTCAATTTCTGATGTGAATGAGAGCGGGCTGTTCAATCTTACAATAGGGAAATATAATCTTCCTGTTTTTGTGGTTGTTGAAAAAACCTCTTCTCTGCCTGAGATAAACACCAGTGAGAGACTCAATCTTACAGAATTAAAAGGAAAAGAGTTAACAGAAGAGGCGCTAAAACAAGAAGAATTGAAATACCATTGCTATGAATTTCCAGGCATAACATGCAATGCTGATGAAAAATGTTCAGGAGAAACCATAATCAGTTTAGACGGAGAGTGCTGTGTAAATGGAGGCTGCCAGCCAAAAGATGAAAGTAGCTGGAGCAGCGCATGGATAGGTTATTTAATTGCAGCAATATTGATAATAGCTGGCGTGTTTATTTGGATGAGATATAAAAGAGTAAAAACAGATAAAAACTTGCCAATTGAAAAATCTCTTTTAAATAATAAGAAGATGCCTTAAAAATTATTTTATTCTTTTTTTTAGCTTCTCGGCTGTTTTTTTCTTCTTTTTGGCTTTCTCTTTTGATACCTCTGGTTTTGCTTCTGGCATTTCCTGATTAACCATTGGAGAAATTCCCACTTCCTTGAACAATTCCGGGGCAATATCCTTCATTTTATGCAGCAAGAAATCTCTCTCGTAAATAAATTTCTTTGTTATGGCATCATAGTTATGAAGCCTGGCGAGCATCTTGTTGCTTAACTCATTCATATGGAGATTTGAGAGGGAGAGATTTGTCGGAGAGATTATCTCTATATGAGCAGGCATATAATTAAATATTATATTCATGAAATTTTCTATCAAATCGCATTCTAAAGAAACTTCTGCAAATGTTGTATAGAGGTTTTTTGTTTCTTTGACTTCAACTGGCTCGTGAACTGTCTTATTTAGAATTTTCATCCCTTTTTCAGAGCAGAGCTTTTCTATTAATTGGCTAAGAGCCAATTTAAGGTGTTCTGCAGGCCTGCCAAGAATCTCAAATACCATGTCTGCCCTTATATTATCCATGAATAAAACTGCAAACTTGCGTTTTTAAAGATTGTTAAAATCAATCTTTAACTCTCGCTTTTCACAAAGCTTCGGGTTTAAAGATTGTTAAAATCAAAGCCTTGAGTTTAAAGCTTCTTAAACGCCAAGTATATGCTAAGTGCAATTATGAGTGCAACAAAAAAGTAGATTGCATAATTTCTTAGCTTCTCATCTCTTGAAATAAAAGCAGTATTCTCTTTATTAGAGAGAAATATCTTTTCAGGGCTGTTTTGATTGTAAGAGTGATTGCCTTGAACTAGATCTTCAAGAGGAATAAAGTCTTTGCTTGCCTCTGTGGTGGCTTTTGATATTTCTGATGTTTCTTCTTCAATTGCAGATGTGATGTTTTCGCTTTCTTCGTTTTCGTTGTTCTCATCATTATTTGTGATTGTTATTGCTCCGCATTTTTCTGAGAAAGTGGATACGCCAGATTTTCTAAGCCTTGTGCAGATGGTTGCGCCGTCTGAATCGTTTTTTATTCTTATCAAAAAGTCTGATTGGGCTGGAAAAGCAGAAAGAATGTAATATCTCGGGTTCTTCCAGCCTTCATTGTATATCTCCGAGATGGTAATTCCTGTGTTATTATCCTGCACGAAAATTTTAACATCGTAGATATCTGAAGTTTGTGCATTGATTGTAATTGTCAGATTTTGATTTAAGTTTCCGCTTTCTGGATAATCAAAATCAAATGAAATTGCAGAGACCAGAGGAATAAATAGCAAAAATAAAAGGCTAATAGCCGTAACTTTCATATTGCGCTATGCCTCCACTTGAGTCAAATAAATATGAGCTGTCTCTGTCATTATTCCAGATGTCTCCTCTGCTGTTCCAGAATATATCTGTTGAATTATCTGAACCGCTTCCTGAATGGAGAGTTATCATGCCAATTGTGAGATTCTTGAATGTATAAATTTTTCTGCTTTCGTCTTTAATTGTCCATCCTAGCAGATTTATCTCCGAACATTTGTTTTTTATTTTTAGCTCTTCGTTAATCTTATCAATAAATGTGCCGAAACATCCAGAATAACCTGATTTTTCCCAGATTCCGAGAGAGTTCTTAATTGCAGATTCTTCGGCTTTTGAAAACTTCTTAAGCTCTGATTCTTGGACAAGAAATTTGGATGCGAGCCCTTTCTCCACTATCTCCAAATTTATGTAGTTGGGGGTATAAATTCTTGCCAGATTTCTTTTATATTTGTCAGTTCCTGTTATCTCAAGCTCTATTGTTTTATTTTCAAAACTTCTTAAAAATTCTGCAGAAAGATTAGCTCCACGTGTGCCTTTTTCAGGAGAATTTATATTAAGAAGGCGGACTGTTCTTCCATCTGAAAGTTTTAAGGTATCTCCATCTATAACTCTTGCAATCTGTGCAGTTTCTCTTTCTTGCTCGCTTATAGAAAATGCCTTAAATGAGAAAAAATTTAGAACAAACACAGCCACAATAAAAAATGCTAGTGCAAATGCATATCTTTTAATCATTTAACTTTCCAGATTTTGGGATTAATATATTTTTAGATGACAAAATATATCATAGAAAGATTAATTAACTAAAAAACTGAGAATGTAGAGTGAATATTGATAATGCTGATTACGATTTTATAATAATGGGCGCAGGAGTTAGCGGAATGGCTGCTGCGATGTATGCTGCAAGGCTCGAACTGAAAACACTCTGTCTTGGCAAGTCTCTTGGAAGCGAGATGGCTGTAGGGGGGGTTATAACAACGACAAATCTTGTTGAGAATTATCCTGGATTTGTCAGCCTTAGCGGGGAAGAGCTTGCAAACAAGATAAGAGAGCATGCTCTATCTTATCCTCTTGTCAAAATTAAAGAAGAAGGTGTAAAAAGCATAGAAAAGAAAAAAGACATTTTTCTAGTTAAAACAAATAAAGGGGAGTATAGGGGAAAAGCAATTCTGTTTGCAACAGGAACAAAATGGAAAAAGCTTGAAGTTCCAGGAGCACTGGAATTTGAAAACAAAGGAGTATCATTCTGTGCACTTTGTGATTCCCCGCTTTACAAAAATAAGATTGTGGGACTTGTTGGAGGCTCTGACAGCGCTGCAAAAGACGCACTTGTTCTTTCAGAGCATGCAAAAAAAGTTTACATTATTTACAGAAAAGAGAAAATACATCCAGAACCAATAAATATGAAAAGAGTTGAAGAGAAAATAAAAGAGGGAAAAATAGAGATAATAAACAATGCGAATGTCTTGGAAGTAAAAGGAGATAGAAAAATCAGAGGGATTAAACTTGACAGGGAATTTAATGAGAAAGATGAACTCGCTCTTGATGGATTATTTATTGCAATTGGGCATAGTGCTCTTTCAGAGCTTGCTGTAAAGTTGGGAGTAAATATTAACGAAAAGGGGGAGATAATTATAAACCATAAAACCTCTGAGACAAACATCTCAGGGATTTATGCGGCAGGAGATGTTGCAGACAAGCCATTTAAGCAAGCAATAACTGGGGTGGCTGAAGGATGCACTGCAGCTTATTCTGCATTTGAATATCTGAAAAAGCAGAGCATTTTAAATAATAGTTCATAGAGCTGTGAACAAGTAAATTTTTAAATGTGGGGCGATTGTTAAGGGAATGCGGGAATTAAACAAAAGGGGTTTGTCGCCGGTTATTGCCAGCGTCTTATTAGTTGCTCTCGTGGTTGTTCTTGCAGCCATTATCTATCTTTGGGCAAGGGCATTTATACCTGAATCAATAGAGAAGTTTGGTGGGATAATAGAGGATTCGTGCAAGAATGCAGTATTTGAAGCGTCTTATTATAATGGAGAATTGGTAATACAAAACAATGGAAATGTTCCGTTTTATGGTATTCGTGCGGGGGTTGAAAAAAGCGGTTCTTTGAAATATGAAGACTTTACAGGGCCCCCAATAGTTGCTGCCACATCAAAAAGCTTCAAAATTTCAGCTTCATCTGGAGAGAATATAAGAATAATCCCAATACTTCTCGGCAAGACAACTAGAGGGGAACTGAAAGCGTTTGCTTGTGATGATGATAGCATGAAAATCATTCAGGCATAATAATATGAAGAAGAATAAAAAGGGAGTTTCTCAGATTGTGGCAGTGCTGCTTATTATTTTAATCAGTGTGGCTGCTGTTGCAATACTTTCAGGGTTTATCGTTTCTTTTGTGAGAAGCAGCCTTGAAAAAAGCAGCGAGTGCAAGAATTACAATGGAATTTACACATTTGACGAGTCTTTTGGCTGGAATTGCAACTCTGACAATTTATATGTTTTTTCTATAAAATCAGACAATAAAAATATAACGACTGAAATTGGCGGAATCAAGTTAATTCTAACAAGGCAGGACGGAACTACCGAATCTATAACGATAAAAGAAGGAGATGCAGTTTCATCTGGAGAAAGAGGAATTAGAATGATAGACTCCGATGATGAAAATATTGTTATACCGGACCAGAGTGGAATTGAAAGCTACGTTTACAATGCCTCAAAAGGCGAGAAGTTTTTAAGCGGAGAGATTTATCCTGTTTTGAAGAATGGAAGAACTTGCGGAGAGATTAAAGAACTAATATCTATAAATTCGTGTGAAAAGCAGATAATATGATTAAAATTAGAAAACAAAATAAAAGCGGGCAAGTTTGGATTGAGACAGTTTTGTATACTTTGATTGGATTAGTCTTGATAGGGCTTGCACTCGGATTTATTATGCCAAAAATAAATGAGGCAAGGGACAAGGCCCTTGTTGAACAGGCAATAAACTCCCTTGCAGAGCTTGACAGCAAAATAACTGAAGTAATAGAAACAGGCACGGGGAATGTAAGGCAACTTGAATTTTTCATGAAAAAGGGCGAGCTTTACATCAATGCAACAAACAATGAAATAGAAATTGTTCTGACCGGGCTTTCAAAACTATATTCTGAGCCAGGGCTGGAGATAAATTCGGGAAGAATCAAAATAAAATCTGAATCTGGGCAGAAGAAAAGCACGACCTATCTGAGAGTTGCATATGAAACAAACATTACATATAATTCAAGGGATATTGACAAGAAATTCAGTTCTGCGCCGACAGCTTACCAGATGGCTATTGAGAATCTTGGAAATTCAATAAATATTAAAGAGATTTCAGGCAAATAAGATAACACAAGGTTTAAATAAAATATTTGTCAATTTAAGCTAATAAGAGGTATAAATAATGCAGAAGCTTTGCTTCTGCAAATCTTCGCCTCTCACGAGACTTCAGATGGCTGTAAATATCAATCTTAACCCAAAAATACCCCCTTTGCAGAGAGCAGAGGATAAGAGCAAGATAGATGTAAGATATGCCCTGATTTCCCCGTATGCTTTTGCGCATATATACTGGAATAAACAGATAAATGAGGTGGTTTATGAGATTGAAGAGCCATTGCTAAATGAAAATGAAAAGCAAATTCTTGCACAAATTGAAGAGGCGATGCTCCAGATTATTAATGTAAATATTGCAGTTGAAAAGACATTGGAAGCAACTACAAATTATATAGACATGACTGCAAAACTCTTAATCAGCGAGCTTAATCTGCCTGTTTCTCAAGAAAGTTATGATAAGATGTTTTATTATCTCTTCAGGGATTTTATAGGGGTAAATGAAGTTGATCCCTTAATGAGAGATTTTTTTATAGAAGATATAGAGTGCAATGGGGTTGAAACTCCGGTTTATATCGTGCATAGAGTTTATAGAAATCTAAGAACAAATCTTGTTTTCAAAGACATGGAAAAATTAGCAAGTTTTGTGGAAAAGCTTGCTCAGAGGGCGGGAAGATATATTTCTTATGCACAGCCCCTGCTTGACGGGACTCTCCCAGATGGGTCTAGAGTAAATGCAACATATACAAAAGATGTTACTTCAAAAGGCCCCACATTTACAATCAGAAAGTTTACAAAAGTGCCTTGGACGCCAATACAGCTAATTATATCAAATACTGCAAGCGCGGAGATGCTTGCTTATTTCTGGCTGTTGCTTCAATACAAATCAAGCATATTAATTACAGGCGGAACAGCTTCTGGAAAAACAACATTTCTTAATGCAATTGCGTTTTTTATTCCACCAGAAGCAAGAGTTGTTTCAATTGAAGATACTAGAGAAATTAA
>CAYZSY010000010.1:0-1165 GCA_964481185.1 Candidatus Woesearchaeota archaeon
TATTTAAATCTGTAAGATTTAAATAGTGCTGTTCATTTTGTAGAATATGGGTGGTGTAGAGAGGTGTCCCACAGGGATTTTAGGTTTTGACAAGCTCTGTGAGGGGGGGTTTGTGCGCAACAGCGTTAATGCTGTTCTTGGCGGACCAGGCGCAGGCAAGACAACCTTCTTGCTTCAATTTCTCTGGAATGGACTAAGGTACAAAGAAAACGGGCTTTTTGTAAGTTTTGAGCCAGATGTGAGCGAGGTTATAGAAGATGCTGTTCTTCACGGCTGGGATTTTGCAAGAGCAGATGCAAACGGAACCTGCAAATTTATAAGATTCTCCACTAAGGCAAGCGTGGATGACTTGAAGGTGGAATTGATGAAAACCATTGCAAAAAATGATGTAAAAAGAGTGTGTATGGACCCTGCAAGCCTTATCTCAATAAATACAGATGGAAAAGAGACAAGAGAGCTAATTTATGATTTAGTTTCTCTGCTTAAAAGATTAAGAGTTACAGTTCTACTCTCAAATGAGATACCAGATGGAGAACTTGAAGTTCCAGGAAAAGAAGATGCAAGAGATAATTATATCAGATTTCTGTCAGATTCATTTATTAGCCTTTACTCCTCCGGCCTCGGCGGAGTTACAGACAGAGCTCTAAGAATAGTTAAGATGAGGCGAACCAATCACGCAAGAGGCCCTGTTCCCTTCCAGATAACCAATTTCGGGGTAAATGTCGTGTCGAGGTAATCTTAAGGAAAGATTTAAATCTATAATCGACGATAGTGATTTATGATGTCGGCTTTTTTGAAGAAACTCTTATTTGTTAGGCAGTTTGACCTCGCAGAAGGGAAGATAGAAATGCTTGGAAAAAGGGAGATAATGCTGCCATCTAATTTTATTTTTGCGATTCAAGATGGTAACAAAAATACTTATGAGCTGATTAAAATGCTGACCTTTGAGAATATAAAAGAATGGGGCGACAAAATTGGAAGTTCTGAGGAAGGTTTAATTAAAAATATAAAGGACATATATGAGACCTTTGGACTTGGTCCTCTCGAGATCACTGATTTAAGGAACGAAAAAAAGGAAGCTATAATAGTAATAAGAGAATCTGTAATAGCAAAAGAATATTCAAAAATAAAAAGATCATCGAAGGGCGCAAAATGTGAGATAATT
>CAYZSY010000010.1:1175-9915 GCA_964481185.1 Candidatus Woesearchaeota archaeon
TTATATTTTCGGCTCTGATGTCGATGCTGTGGAAACAAAATGTTTATTTAGTGGTTCAGAGTATTGTATGTTTAACGTCGGTAAGGGGGTAAGATGAATACAAAACATATTTTTGTCTCTGCGCTAGATATAAACGAACAGCTTCCGTTTGTAATTAAAAAAGGAAAGAATCTTCAGGAGAGCTTTAAAGAGCACGACTTAGCAAAAAAAGAGCTAGATAAATTTATCAAAATACTAGAAAAGAACTTCAAAGAAGAGCTTTCTTACATTGGAATGGATGTAATAGGTGAGAAATCATACGAAAGATTCATGTTCAAGGGATCTGGTTTTCTCGAAGCAATGATTGAAGCACCGGTTGCACTGAATGCACACTTTCCAGATAAAAAAAGGGCAGTTAAATTCTGCGCCGCTTTGAAGAAAACACTCGAAAAAGTTCTCCCGAAAGGACCGTCGAAAGAGATGTTTATAGAGAGTATCCAGGTTCAGAGCGAACAGGACTTATCTCTTTCAGTAGAAAAATGGGATATTATGAGAGACATAAGGGAGTAGAATTGATGGGAAACATAAAAATAAAGAAGCGAAATGTTTATTTATCTAAAATTCAGTGTTTTCCTATAAGATTTGAGGTAAAAAGAGATGAACGAGAAAGATTTGATAAGAGTTAGTCTTGGATTCTCAAAGGGAGGAGATTCTTATAATGCGGCAAAAGAGGCAGCAACCGCGGCATTAACTGGGCTTAAAGGGAAATCTCCAACACTCTCTCTTGTTTTTTATGCTGGAGCAAAATATAATCCAGAACAAATAAATAAAGCTTTTATTGAGGTTCTAAATGGCTCAGAGTTTATTGGGGGATCTACTGATGCCATAATCTATAAAGATATGATATATTCAGAAGGGATTGTCGTAGCGTCTCTTCATTCGGATTATCTTCATTTCGGTGTTGCTTCTGTTGATAATATCTCAAAAAATCCAAAGAAATTGGCTATGGAGACTATAGAGAAAGCAGTTCAAAAAATTCAGATTGATAAATATATAGACTCTTATATGGCTTTTTCAAGAGTAAAAAAAGGAAATATTACTGAGCTTTTACGTGTTCCATCATTCTTTGTCTTTGCATTAACTAGAGGTTATCAACCTACGCGAATGGGAAATGAGGACCTTATTATCGACGGAATAGGGGAAAAAATAGGTTATTATATACCAATATTTGGAGGAAGTCTGGGGTCAGATATGGACAATGTTTTCAAAAATGTTCCTTACGAGATTATATCATTTCATTCTGGAAAGATAATGAAAGATGGTCTTATTACTGCGTTCGCATGTACAGGTCTTTCTTATGCAAACTCATTGGCACATGGTGCACAACCAAAGAACAAATTAGGATATATATCAGAAGTAACAGAGGGCGGTTTTGTTGTCTCAAAAATATCAGGCGAACCAATAATAGAATGGTATGCAAAACAATTGGGGATAGGTAAAAAAGAGTTCACAGAAAAATTGCTTTTTTATACCCAAAAATATCCTCTTGGATTTCCAGATGGATATGGAAATATTGTAATGCGTGCAGGCGGAGTTCCGCATCCGAAAGGATTAGCATATATTGCTCCCCTTCAGGAGAATACTCCAATTTATATAATGAGCTTAGAAGACAACAAAAGACTTTTACAAGCAAATAGGGAGATATTAGCAGACATAGAAAAACAAATGAATGAGAAAAGGCAGTCAGCATTTAGTTTCATTATCTCGTGTTCATCAAGAAGAAGAGTTCTAAATTCAATAAGCTCTAAAAAAGAACTTGTAGAATTAAGCAAGACATCAAAGGCACCACTCTTTGGATTTTGTAGTTTTGGAGAGATAGGATCTAAACCGGCAAGAATGTGCCATTTCCATCACTTGTGTACAAATGTTTTTAATATATATGATAAATTATTATCAAAGTAAACATTCTCGATAAGTTTTAATAGTATAGTCACTGCATAGTAACTATGAACAAATCGAGATTAGACTCTGGAGAAGAATTGAACGATTTTCTTAGTAGTAGGGATCAATTTGATATAAACCCATTAAAAATGCCTGTCAGCCTGGCTGGTTCTTCTGCGTGGGACGAGATGGATATCGACAAAAGAAACAGAATCCTCGGTGGAATGCTAAGGAATACATTAAGAAGATCTATAAAAAAAGTCCCACTATATAGCCAAAGTCCGTTATGGGCAAATATAAATTTGGAGGACATTGTAGATATAAGAGATCTATCCGAGCTTCCTCCTATCTCAAAAGATAGTGTTCCAGGAACAGGTTCGCCAGAGCGCCCAGGTATTCGAGGATTTAGAGAAAGAGTAATAGAAAATCCTGATGTGCTTATTCCTGAAAACATAAATGAAGTGATTGAGATGCAAGAATCAGCAAATCCAGACAATAAGCAGATTTTAGATAAATATTGTGGGAGAAAGATACTAGAGTTTGGGTCGGGAGGAAGTCAAGGAAAATCAACAATTACAAAACTCTCTTATTTGACTGTTGAAACAGAATCCTGGGCTCTTGCAAGAGCGCTCCAGAAAAACGGATTCCGCCAGGGAATGTCAGTATCCTGTTTTTATAATGATACACATAAAGGAGGACTGCAATTAGAAAGAGCCGCTGATATCTTAGATATGAAGTTTCATTCTAAAAGAAAGATTTTTACAGAACTTGCGAAAGATTCGACATTTGGTTCAGCAGTAATCAATTTTCAGCAAGCACAGAGTGATGAACAGAGAAAAAAATATGAAGCGGATGTTAGAGAAGCAATAAGATATTACATTAAAAGCAATGGAATTGAAATAATAGAATCAGTACAACCGCCAAAAGAATTCTTGCATAATAATGCGAAAGGAAACGCTTTAGCATTCATGACTATTTATGAAGAAGACCCTGCAGCATTTAGATCTGTTAAGCACGCATTTCTCACAGGATTTTCTGTTCCAAAAGAAACATATAATGTTTTAAGAGATGATGGAATAGCTGTTTCTACGACTTGGGGCTCGACTGAAGCTATGGCTCTTGCAACATATCCAGAAAAAGCTGGGTGGAGTGATGTTAACAGGCTTATTGCGACTCCTTTTCCAACTGTTGGAGTCGTAGCATGGTACCAAGAGAGAGATTGTGCAAAGCCAATATTAAAAGAAGTCGATATAGGGTTAGAAGGTGTGCTCTATGTAACAGGCTTGCTTGGTGGGGGATCAACGTATATAAATTACAGAATAGGAGATCGTGCGACGAAGACAGATATCGGATTTGAAGGAATAAATAGAAGCATGAGAATTGATATAGGGGGAAGCTGTGCAGCAGATGCACTCGGCATTTAACTATGAAAGTTGAGCATTATATAAATGGAGAGAAAACTGAATCAGACTGGTATTACAAAAGTAAAAGTCCTTTTAGCGGCATAGAATATGAAGTAGAAGTTCCGTCTTTTCAAGAAAAGCACGAGAAGATGCTGTTAGACGCTCTTGAGAAAAAAAATACTCAGTCTTTAGACGAGAGAATAAAAATTTTAGAAACTTTAAAATATTATAATCCAAAGAAAGAAGTCCTTGAAGCTGCATGCAAAATGACAGGCATACCAATCTCACTTATTAAAACAAGAATCGAAGAGGGAAAAGAAATGGCCCTCCATCTTGCAGAATCAGGATTAAAAGAAGGAAGAAAGAGAACAGTTTTTGTTGGAATATCCCCAAATGATCCGCGAGAGATTTTCTATTTCTTATCCCATTTAGTTATTTCTGGAAATCCCTCCATCTTAAAATTAAGCAAAAGAGAACCAGTATTAAGTTTGGACGTTATAGACTACATGGGCATGCACGGTCTCGCTCCAGGACTCATTAATGCAATACATGGAAATACTGCAGACAAAAAAGAGCAGGAGATATTTTCTAGAATCATTAAATCTTTAGATACGCTTATCGTAATGGGAGATGCTTATATTAGAAATGATCAGATCTCTTTTTGTGCAGAACATTCACGAGGATTGGTACTAGATTCGTCTGCGGCAAGTCCACATTTAAAGAAGTCTATCGTAGCTCCAGGATCCTGTCTCGCTGAACATAACTATCTTGTAGTAGGAAGGGAAAATTACATACAAATTGTCAAGGAATTGGGAGAGATCTATGCAAGGCTACGTGGAGGAGATATTATGGATATTAAAACAACAAGAGGATTGATAGATGACGACGTCCTTAGCCAAGTGGCAGAGATTGTTAGTATGGGAAGAGCAAGCGATATAATTAAAGTATTATATCCAAGAGATACAGAAAAAAGAAAGATAGATAATAGATTTATGGAAGGAGGAGCCATTGTGGAGCATTATTCTGAGGATCCAGAAGTTGGTGTAAATCCAATGATGGACACAAAATTACCTTTATACTTAACAGGGGTTCGTTATGTACCAACAATAAAAGATGCACTGCGAGACCTATATGCTGCGCAGAGAAGCATTGGATTAAAAAACCACGGGGAGAAGAGCATGGCCTTAAGTATATATAAAAACAAAAATTATCTAAAAACAGAAGAATTGGAGAACATTGCATACGATATTCATATAAATGAATCGCCTTCAGACGTGACAGGAATAGTTCATCAAGGAATACGTCTAAACGACATTCTAACGCATTAAGTTTAAAAACCACTCTTGCCGACTTTGAATTATGGAAACTGAAGGAACAATAGAAGGGACAGAAAGATTGATGGGCTGGAGCGGAGATTTTTATGTGAGAATTAATGGTAACAATTATTATAAAAGATTGCATAATGGGAATAATACTGAACTATTTGATATGGCAAGAGAGAATATAGGAAGAAAAGTTAGTTTAGAATTTGAGGAGGTATCAACTAAACCTTCTGATTGGTTTCTTGACAGATTCCTGCTTGCAAGTTTTAACATACCTAGAAATTATAGAGAAATCTGCAGAATATCCCAAGACATTCCTTTGCACGATGCGCGAAAGTCGTAATTGGTCATATATCTTTATAACAATAATGATTATTAACTGAAGATTTTATAATTTTTGATGAGATTTTTATCAGGTAATGAGAAAGAAGACTCTTTAAATTGGTTTGAAAAAGCGATAGAAGAAGCAAAGAAATCTGGATGTAAGAAAGCGAAAAGCGGAGCACTAATCATTAAAGGTTTGTCAATTTTTGGTGAAGGACACAGTTCCCCGCCAGGATATTTAGAATCGCAAAGAAGATGTTTTGAAGATAAATCAAAATTGCATCTAAAAATCACCGATAAGACATGTTGCATTCATGCAGAAGATAGAGCTGTAAATGATGTCTTGACTAAATTAGGAATAAATTACAAACAAATACTGAAGGGCTCAAGAATTTATTACATTAGGCTTGATTTAAAAGATAACCCTATCAGGGCAGGACAGCCCTACTGCACCTCTTGCAGCAAAAGAGTGCTGGATGTTGGAATTTCAGAATGGGCTCTCTGGCATGATGAAGGGATTGCAGTTTATACAGCAGAAGAGTACAACCTTATTTCATATCAATTCAAGGGATAGTATTTTTAACAAGGTTTAAAAACCAAATTTTGTAGGATTAAATATAATAAAATGGCTGAGAAAGAAACAAACCTTAACAAAATTAAGAGAATAATTAAAGCGCAGAAGAATATAAGAAACATCGCTACCAGCGCGCATATACATCACGGAAAAACGGCGCTGACCGACAATCTTTTGGCAGCTGCAGGATTAATGTCTGCTAAAATTGCCGGAAACCTTGAAGAGGGAATGGCGACATGGCAGCATTCAGATGAACAGGAGAGGCTTATGACAGTTGACGCTGCAAATGTCTCAATGGTTCACAGCTATCAGGGAGAAGAATATCTGATTAATCTTATAGACACTCCT
Source organism: Candidatus Woesearchaeota archaeon (assembly GCA_964481185.1). Lineage (GTDB taxonomy): Archaea > Nanobdellota > Nanobdellia > Pacearchaeales > GW2011-AR1 > JAOAJC01. The sequence goes on from CAYZSY010000010.1 coordinate 7,067, forward strand.
GGGCACGTTGATTTCGGAGGAAATGTTACAAGAGCGATGAGAGCAATTGACGGAACTTTCGTTCTTGTATGTGCTGTTGAAGGGGTAATGCCCCAGACAGAAACAGTATTAAAACAGGCGTTAAGGGAGAGAGTAAAGCCAGTTCTATTCATAAACAAGTTTGACAGACTAATAAAAGAACTAAAATTAACTCCAGAGCAGATGCAGGAGAGGGTTCTTAAAATTATTGAGGAATTTAATAATCTGATTATGCAGATTGCAGAACCAGAATACAAGGAGAAATGGAAAGTGAGCATTTCTGAAGGCAGCGTTGCATTTGGAAGCGCCAGAGATAACTGGGCACTATCACTGCCATTTATGAAAAAGAGAGATGTCAGCTTCAAAGACATCTCAAAAATTTATGATATGGAAGACAAGGCAAGAAAGGACTGGGTCTGGCAGAATGCTCCTTTGTTTGAAGTTCTTCTTGACATGGCAGTGCACCATCTTCCAAGTCCTCTTGACGCGCAAAAATACAGAATTCCAAAGATATGGAGGGGAGACACAGATACCCAGTTTGGAAAAGACCTTGCTTCCTGCAATTCAAAAGGAGAGGTTGCTTTTGTTGTAACAAGGATAGTTATAGATCCAAGATCAGGAAAAGAAGTTTGCGCTGGAAGATTATATTCGGGTACGCTTGAAAGCGGAATGGAAGTTTATGCAAATAATGCAAAATCAAGTTATAGAGTGCAGCAGCTTTTAGTTTACAACGGAATAAAACCAGAGCAGATGGATAAAATTCCTTGTGGAAACGTTCTGGCAATTTCAGGATTAAATGTTGATGTTGGAGATACAATTACTCTTACTCCGCAAACACCATTTGAAGAGATCAGGCACATATTCCAGCCAGTCATTACAAAGTCAATTGAGGTTGTTCGCTCAGCTGACTTGCCGAAGTTAATTGAAGTTTTAAGAAAGATAGGAAAAGAAGACCCAAGCATTAAGATTGAAATTAACGAGGAAACTGGAGAGAATCTTCTTTCAGGAATGGGTGAACTGCACTTGGAAATTATAGAAGGAAGAATAAAGACTGAAAAAGGTCTGGAAGTAAAAATGGGGCATCCTATTGTTGTATATAGAGAGAGTGTTTCAAAGCCAAGCGGAACAGTAGAAATAAGAACACCGAATGGGCATAACATCATATTCTTGAGCATAGAACCTTTAGAAGAACAGGTTTATGATGCAATAGAAAAAGGAGAATTGCCAGAGGGAAAATTAAGAAAGAAACCTGAAGAAATCTGGAAGAGATTAAGTGAATTGGGAATTTCAAATGATGAGGCAAGACAATACAAGGAAATTTACAAAGGCAATGTATTTGAAGATAGAACAAGGGGAATAGTCCTGCTTAGTGAAGTTATTGAATCTGTTTTAGACGGATGGAGGCTTGTTGTTGATGCCGGTCCTCTCTCTAGAGAACCTTTGATGAAAACAAAAGTCATACTTCACGATATGAAAATACATGTTGACAACGTTCACAGGGGTCCTGCTCAGATTTATCCCGCCTTGAGAAACGGATTGAGAGAAGGAATGGCAAGAGCAGGTGCATCTATTTTAGAACCTATTCAGACACAGCTTATTGAAGGTCCTATCGCATTTATGGGCACTCTGACTCAACTAGTTGGAAGCAAGAGGGGAGTTTTGCTCGATGTTCAGCAGGAAGGAGCAGACACTGTAATTAAAGCAAAGATTCCGGTTGCGGAAATGATTGGCTGGAGCAATGATTTGAGAAGTTCAACAGAAGGAAGGGGGGTTTCAAGTCTCGCTGACCAGCATTTCCAGAAGCTTCCGGCAGAACTTCAAATTGAGGTCATAAGAAAAATCAGGCAGAGAAAAGGTCTTTCAGAGAATCAATAATTAGTAGTTTAGCAGTCTTAATATTAAATAATCTTAAATAACATTATTTAACAGGGAATTAAAGAAAGGTTTATTAACATTAAATAACTTTATTATAGAGTAAAAAAGAGATAATATGGCACTTAAAACTTTCAATATAAATGAATCAGTTTACAAGTCATATTCAAAGCATTGCAAGAAAAACGGGGTAAGCATGAGCAAGCAGGTTGAGAATTTTCTGATAGGCGAGATTGAGAAGATTACAAATGTTGATTCAAAAGAGGATATTGACATTAAAAGAATAGAAAAAGCATCAGAAAAATTTGATAAATCTATTGAGCACCCATTAAAGAAATATTGCTGATATTTATTATGTAAAGAAAGATTTATAAACTATAGCCACTATAGCATCTATAGGACAAAATGGAAACGTCAACAATACAACTAAGCAAAGAAATAAAATACAAGATATCTTCCTTCGGGTTAAAGGGAGAAAGTTTTGATACCATAATTAGAAGGATATATTCTCTTGCTATCAAAGAACAATTAAGAGAATTTTTAATGTCTGAAGAAGGATTTGTTCCCATTGAAGAGGCTATAAAAGAAGCTGATAAAAAATGGCCAAAGTAAGCATAGCAGAAGCGTTAAAAGACGAGATTTTAAAAAAATTCAAGGGAGAATCTAAGTTAATATTCAGGCAGATGTATTCTTTAGAGCAAAATCCAAACAAAGGCAAAATGTTGGGACAAGTTGGTGGAATTGTTATTAAAGAATTAAGATATAAATCATTTAGATTTTACTTTATTACTGACGGACACAAACTAAAATTAATAGACGAATCAAATTTAATTGAGATATTGATAAGATTTGTTAGAATGTCAGACAAAAAAGATCAGCAAAAAACAATTAATGAAATAAAAGACATATTAAACAAATTTGGACCTGGTAGTTTTGTATAACTGAATAGAAGCCTTTTA
>CAYZSY010000010.1:9925-20167 GCA_964481185.1 Candidatus Woesearchaeota archaeon
AAAAAAAATCAGCAAGAAACAATTAATGAAATCAGGAAGATATTGATTAACTTTGGTCCTGAAGGATTCAACAAAAACTACTAGCCAATTTTATTCTAGAGCCCCTTAATATATCTAAACGCCAGCCAAGATATTGGCAGAAGAATTAGATAATGTATTGCTAAAAATTCAAGAACAAAATCCAAAGGATAACCTTCAATAAAATATCTGATTTGCAATAGAACGGCTATCCCTGAGAAAAATAGTGCTTTTTTAAATGGGGTTTGATTTCTTACAAAAAAATAAATAATTGCTCCATAAACTGCTCCATAAATAATCTTATTTCTGAAATAATACGATGGAACAGCATATTCTGAAGAAAGAGAGTGTACGAAATAGTCAACTGCTGTAAATAAAACAATAATGGCAAAGATGGCGATAATAATAAACGCTGTTTTTTTAATATTCAGCCTCTTGCCAGACTTTTTATTTGCCTCTCTTTTCATCAACTCATTAAGTTGGTCAAGAATTTAAATTTATGTCTATATTGTAAAATTTGGACAAAGACAATTATATCTGTTTTTAATTCATCTATAAACTTTTTGTTAGCAAAAAGTTTAAATACCCCCTAAATTAAATTGATTTACATAAAATGGCAAAACAAAAACCAATACTTAACGTTGTGTTTGTAGGTCACGTTGACCACGGAAAGTCAACCACAATCGGAAGATTAATGTTTGATACTGGAAAAGTTCCTCCTGAAGAGCTTGAGAAGTTGAAAGCTGAAGCTCAAAGGCACGGAAAAGCAGGTTTTGAATTTGCATTCGTCATGGACAAATTCAAGGAAGAAAGGGAGAGGGGAGTTACAATTGACCTTTCTTATCAAAAACTTATTACAAACAAATATGAAGTTACAATAATTGACGCGCCAGGACACAAGGACTTCGTCAAAAACATGATTACAGGAGCATCACAGGCAGACGTTGCATTTTTAACAGTATCTGCTAAAGATGGTGTTCAGCCGCAAACCCAGGAGCACATCTGGCTTTTAAGGACAATGGGTGTAGCCCAGGTTGCAGTAATACTTAACAAAATGGATACAGTCGACTATAAAGAAGATGTTTTTAATAAAATAAAAGCAGACGTAAGCGCAAAGTTGAAAGAAGCAGGGTATAAGCCAGACACAATGACTTTTCTTGCAGTATCAGGATTTAAGGGAGACAATGTTGCAAAGAAATCAACAAACATGCCTTGGTACAAAGGTCCTACTGTTTTGGAGCAGTTTGATTTGTTCAAGGAGCCAGACAAACCAACTAATTTGCCTTTGAGAATGCCATTGCAGGATGTTTATGAAATTACAGGAATAGGAACTGTTCCTGTTGGAAAGATTGAGACTGGAACTATGAAAATAGGCCAGAAAGTCATTGCTTTGCCGGGAAGATCAGGTAAAGGAGTTGAAGGAGAAGTCAGAAGCATAGAAATGCACCATGAGCAGTTGCCTCAAGCTGAAGCTGGAGATAACGTCGGAGTAAATATAAGGGGTCTTGGAAAGAAAGATATTGCAAGAGGAGATGTAATTTGCGATGCTGCAAAGCCAGCAACAATTGCAGATGAATTTGTAGCGCAAGTTGCAGTTATCTCTCATCCTACAGTTATAGCAAAGGGCTACACACCGGTATTCCACGTTCACACTGCACAAGTACCTTGCCAGTTTGTTGAACTTATTGAAGTAACAAGAGCAGGGCAGACAATGAAAAATCCAGACTTCTTAAAGAACGGAGATGTTGCTAAAGTAAGAATCAAGCCAATTGGAAACCTTGTTCTTGAAACACAGGCTACAAATCCACATATGGCAAGATTCGCAATAAGAGACGCAGGAGCAACAGTTGCTGCAGGCGTCTGCATAGAGCTTAAGGCCAAAGCCAAATAAGTTCAATTAACCAATATTCTTGACAATATTTAGAAAATTATATTCTCCTTATACCGGAGCGTATAACAACAATCCTTAAAAAGTTCCAAAATATTGCAACTAGATGGGATTGGCAATAGTAAGAGACGATACAAGAGTTGTAACAAAAAGAGAGCTTGAAGAGAGGCTGAAAAATGCGGGAGATTATGTCAAGATGGACTTACTTTCATCAGCTTTAAAGAAGCAGCTTGATTTTGATACAAAAAAATTTGTTCTTTTCAAGCTCGCTGAAATCTATGAAACAAGAAAGATGTTCTCTGAAGCTGCAAAGATGATGAGAAATGCCGCAGAGATAAACGCCACTTATGAAGGAAAGATGAATGATTTTATGAAATCATGCAATTTATTTATCAAAGGGGGAAGTTTTGCAGAAGGAGAAGTCTCATTTGTAAAAGCAATGGGCTGTGCAACTGAATTGCAAAAAGCAAGATTAAAAACTGCAAAGAAAGAGGCATACAAGGCTCAAGCAAAAGAATATCTTGCAAGACAAAGAAGAAGTCACGCTATGGAAGTTTATGAAAAGATTCTTAGTTTGGAATTAACTCCTGACGAGAAGAAAGAAGCACAAACAACTCTTCTTGGATTGTATGAAAAACTAGGAAAAGTCAAAGAGTACTATGCATTAAAGGCAAGTATGTAAATTATAAAAGATAAGAAATAATAAGAATAATTTATCTTAGCTTATTTTGCTCAGCAATCTCAACCTTCCAAATTTATCATAATACTTCTCAATTATCATATCTTATAAAAATTTAAGCAGAAACTAAATTTTTAACTCTTATATCTGAAAGAAAATCTTTGGACATCCTTTTACTTACATTCAAAAGTTCTATGCCCAATATTTTGCCTTCTTCATCTAAGTCGATTATAGTCTCGTCATCTATCTTCTTATTCTTTGCAAACTTTCCGATACCCAACTCAATATAAACTGCGTCTGCTTCCCTATCAAATGTTATTTTCATTTTTCTTTTCTCTTATATGTAATAAATAGTTATAATCTTTATATATTTATCCTTCTCATAAACAATTTCTATTTTAGCTCTTCCGATATCTTTCTGAACATAATATCTCCCTTCTTTCTTAGAAGTTTTATCTGGATATTTTATTGCGCTAATTGCTTCTTCTTCAGTTATATCTCTTCTTTGCAATCTCTCTTTTGCATGTTCTGTGAATATAACCTCCATAAATTAAGCAAGAAATGGGAAGTTAAAAGACTTGTGGAAGCAGATAGTTGCCTTAGTTTTATAAAAAATAAAAAGAAATAGAAATTTTGCTTGCGTTTTAATCACCAGACATTGATTCAAGGCCTTCAAAAAGCTCTTCGCTGTCAGGCTCTGCCTCTTCTAAGCCATGCTTTTCTACAACGTCTTGTCTCTTTGCCTCTTTTTTAACCATTTTCTCAATTATCTTTCGTTTTCTATAGAGAATTATTTTTATTTATAAAGTTTTTCATTTTGTTCTGTTAATGTAACAAAGTAATATCAGATAATCTTATATACTATAAAAGATTATTAATTGCATAATTAGAAAATAGCAACTATAAGACTATGAGGTTTTAGAATGAAAATTAAGCCGTATATAAACAAATTGAGCAATTCGAAGGAGTATAAGGAATTTCATGGGAAGTATTCAGACTCGTTCATGATGGCAGGGTTTTTCATTTTGGATTTTGAGACAGGAAAGAATCTTCATCAGATAGATTATTATGTACCTACTGAAAGAAAAATAGCTGCATTTACATTGGATAGGGGAGTTATTATGCAAATGCTTGATATGATTGACTCAAAAATTGTCCCAGAAAAGCTGGACATGGAAGTAAACATAGATCTTGATGCCATTCATGGAATTTTGGAAGATGAGATGAAGAACAGGAGCATAACTGAAGAAGTTAAAAAGATAATTGCAATTCTACAGGCAATTAATGGCAAGAAAATCTGGAATCTTAACTGTGTGCTATCTGGAATGAGCATCCTGAAAGTGCACTTAGATGATGAGTCTAAAACTGTGTTGAAGATGGAAAAATCATCAATTTTAGATTATGTCAAGAAAATGCCTGCAATGCTTCCGCAAAAAGCAGATAATGGAGAATTGGGCAAAATTATGGGGCAAGATTCAGAAAAAGATATTAAAGAGAAGATAAAGAGTATACAGAGCATAGAGAAAGAGTTAAAGAAAGAGGAAGAAAAATACGCAGAAGAGCTTAAGAAGAAGGGAAAAAAGAAAGATAAAAGCACAACAGAAAAACAAACAAAAAAAGAATAAATTTTTAAATAACAGTCTATAAAAAATCAATTAATAGTTCACTCATTTAAGCACATGCAAATGGCTGTGAGGCAGCGCAATAACCTTTGTTTCCGCTGCTGTCTGTAACTTCTGCAGCTACCCCAACATTTGTTGCAGCAAATCCTGCATTAACAGAATAAAGCTTTGTCTCAAGCTCTCCAGGAGAAACTGAATAATTAAATGCAGTTGTAGAGCCGTCTGCTTTAGCAAAAATGAGCTTAATTCCTGTCAAGGTTGCAGCACCGCTGTTTCTTTTAACAGTAACGTTATACAAATTGCTTCCGCCAAGAGTGCATCCTGTTATCTCAAGATTTGCGTTTAAGCATGCCTGTGTTTGAGCAACCTGCGCCCCGCTCTTTGACAGCAAAGGCGAGACAAAACTCCAAAGTATAACAACCGCCACAACAGACAGCAAGACTATCAAAACCGTAGTAACAATGTCTGAAATTGCTTTCTTGTTCATTGCAATTTTAGAGATAGAGGATGTAGCATCTTCTCTATCTGAAATCCCCTTTTATCTGACATATTCAAGGTAAAATCAGCTATTATTTAAACCTTATTATTTATGCGCAAACCAGAACTCGTAAGATGCATCTTTTCCAACCCTGTCAAATCTGCAGAAGCCAAACCTCTCAAATTGTATAATATCTCCATCTTCTAAATTTTCAATCTCTCTTTCTGCCAGACCTTCAACCCACTTTCCGTCCGGCATAAAAATTCTCGTTTTAACTTCGTCTGAGACCCAGTTTATTTTTGGAATTTCCTTATTTTCTTCAGATGTAAATTCAATCTTTTTACCAAGCAAGACATTGTAAAGATGAAGAAGCCTTATCTCCTTGTTCTTAAATTTTTTAAAATCGTCATCAGAGATAAATATTCTTCCTATTTTTATCTCTCTTGTTTCAGCCCTGTCTGGGTGAATTGGCACTTCTATTTTTTTTGTATCTGGCTTTTTCAAGACTTTTAGTTCAACAGGGTTCTTGACAAATGAGTATCTGTTTGCAGTTTGGTCTATTATCTTTCTGTTTATAGAATAAAGAACATCAATCGGAATTGAGATATCCTGCTTGTTTAATCCTATCTCTTCAACAAACTGCCTTATTGCTTTAACGCCTATTCCCCTTCTTCTTAAACTCTGAATGCTCCAGGTTCTTGGGTCGTCCCATCCAATAAATTCCCCCGACTTTACTTCTTTTTGGGCTTTTGATTTTGATATTTTGTTTTCTATTCCTTCTATTCTTACGAGCCCTGCATGAATTGTTTCAGGATGTTTCCATCCAAAAATATCCCAGATATATTTTTCCATATCTGTTTCTATCATAAGGTCATTTCCTCTTATTATATGGGTAATCCCAAGAAGATGGTCGTCTATCGCCCAGCTCATTTCCAAGGTAGGCCATATTCTGTATTTGTTTCCGACCAGAGGGTGCTTTCTCTCGGATATTTTAAACAAAACTCTGTCTCTGAAAGCAGGATTTGGATGATTCATCTTTGTTTTTAATCTCAAGACAAACGAGCCTTCAGGAGCATCAAACATTTTTTTCCATTTTGCAAGATTTTCCTTTAATGTATTGCTTCTGTGCTCGCATGCCTTTCCTTTCTTCCTGTTTTTTCTCAGCGTTTCAATATTGCACGAACAGGCATAAGCTGCTTTTTTTTCAATAAGTTCAATAGCATATTTATAATAAAGTTCAAGCCTTTCTGATTTATAGACAAATTTCTCATCATATCTTACTCCAAGCCAGTCAAATGCATTCTGAATTAATTTATATGCTTCCGGCATAATCTGCTTTTCTTCGCTTCCTATTGTATCATCAAAAACAAGAATTGTTTTTGCGTTATATTTCTCAGCATAAAGTGCATTTAGCAGGTATGTTTTTGCATTTCCTATATGCAATGCCCCTGAAGGAAATGGCGCGAGCCTGAAAACCATATTTTTTCCTGAATTTTTGAGTTCCGGCAATCCTGTTTGAGCTTGCTCATGCTCCTTTACAACATTTTTTAGGTCGTGAAATTCCCTCTGCATCTTTATTTCGTCATAAGAATTAACTTCTTTTACAATCTCAAGAATTTGAGGCATAATTTGTTTGATATCTTTCTTTTCAAGCCCGTGCTGAAAGAGTTTTGGCAGTATTTTGCCCGCATCTGCCTTGCCAAATTCAAGTGCGTTCTTCAGGGCATATGCCTTAATCTCTTTTGAAAAATCTCTCATATCCCTATAAGAGAATTATAACTTTTAAAAGTATCTTCTTAGCTCGTCTTGTTCAAACTATCCTCAAGTCTGTCAAGCCTCTCTATAAATTTATCAATTTTATATTCAATATCATCAATCTTTATTTTTAATGCATTCAAACTGTCTTCATCAAACTTTTGGCTCTCGCCTGAACTTGGACTGGTGACAGAATTGGCGGTTGAAGAGCCAATTGAAGCCATATCACCAAGAAAGCTAAAATTGCTTGTATCTGCTGTCACACCTGCATTGCTCACTTGTGCAGGAGTTGTAGCTTCATCAGCAACCTCACTTTTAAGACTGGCAAGATCAATGAAACCATCCTCAATCTTCAACCCCCTCTTGAAGTTATCTTCTTTTATTTTCAGAAGCCCTTTTTTCTTAAGCAAAGTATAATCTATGTAATCTTCACCCATTATATTTATAAACACCCATTTTATTTAAAAGTTGCCTTACCCATTAAGCCTAAATTTTATAAAATCTTGATCATTTTTTGCAAGCTCTTCAACACCACAAAATAGCTCTTTTAGCGACTTCATCATAAATCTGGCTTTTTCTGAATTTACACTATACTTTTTAATGAAAATACAATCAAGTATAGAATATAACTCGCCTATACTTTTATAGCAAAAATAATGTTCTTCTGTATTTTTTAATCTTCTTCCAATAGTTGAGATTCTGTCATCAAGGTATAAGTCATCCCCATTCTTTAGCTTGCAAGGAAAGGCCTCTCTGACATTTAAGCTAAATTCTTTAAATTTCTCTTCTAACTCCATAAAGAATTAATGTCTTTATTTTATATAAAACTGTCGCCTTAACTAATTCTTAAGCAATCTTTAAATAAACATATTTCTATAAAAATCTATACAAAAGAGGAAAAATGGCAGTTGACCCAAAAAATCTAATCGCATCTATCAACCCTGATATTTATTGCAAAAAAGAAGTGCAGAAAGAAGTTAAAAGTATAATAAAAGAAGAAGTTAATAGTATAAAGAACATTATAGAGCAAAAAAAGAAAGAAGGAATAGAAACTAGCGATTCAGACTATCAGACAAGCGCATACATTAGAGCTGCGGAGAAGGCAGCTCTTCCAGATATAAACTATCTTGACTTGGATGCACTGATTAAAACCCCATTTAAGCTTGTAGGGCTAAAAAATCCCATAGAGCAGCACTCAATAACTTACGAAACTTCTTCTCAAGCGCTTGAGCAGGTTTATTACTGGCTTCATGATTATCTTCAGAATAACAAGGCAGATTACGGCACAGTTGAAAAGATAATTGATAACTTCCTCTCCTCTCCAGGCTCAGCACATTTTTCAGAAATGGGCGCAAGGGCAACAAAAATGCAGGAAGAAGGAATGAAAATTCTCGGAATTGCAAACCAATTAATAAAGTCAATTTTGAACATAATTTATGATTTGAAAGAATTTAAGTTAAGGCTTGATATTTATGACGAATATCATAATGAGAATAGCAAAAACCAGCAAGAGTCAGCTTATCTCTCATTAAAGCAGATATGGATAGACCAAGTAGACATAAAAAGAGGAAACAGCTCAATAAAAGGTCTAGCTGTCAGCGGTGCAAACGGTCCAAATTTTGTAATGCTTATTGACGCTTTCATGGCAGCCAAATCTCTTGACGAAATAAAAAAGATGGATTTAAATGATAGGGTCAAAAGATTGCTTATACAAAGATTCGGGGAATTTCTGCGCTGGCTCGAACTGTCTGAGAAAGAGTTGAGGAAAAGATATGAGATAGAAAAAATATATCTTAAGAGCCAGGTTAATAGCGTGAAATTATATTCAAGGTGGGCAAAGCCATATCTGAATGCAGCTGCAAAATTAGAGCAGAGAGCAACAGCAACTTCATCTCTTGTTTCTGCATTCAGCACCACTTTGTTTGAACTAACACTTCTTGGAATAGGAGAATATAAACCGGAGAGCGATGTAGCTAAAGGAGATTTGCCAAAAGTCTTTAATGGTGCAAACAAAAGAAAATACTCTCCAGTTGTTCTTATAGAGCTTAAATTCAGGGCAATTCCAGAAAGATTCCAACAAGGTCAACAAGGAGGATATGGATTTAAGGGCAAAGCAGATGTAATATTTACAAGTTTTGCCCTTAACGAAGAGGAAAGAGAACTTTTCAAAGAGCAGTTGGAATGGGATGACTTTAAAGATCTTTATTCAATGATTACTGGGGCAACAGAAGAGAGTTTAAAGCAGATACAAGACGACATAAATGAACAGCTTGGAGAATCAGATAAAAAAGAAACTAAAAAAACAACAAGCGAAGAAACAAATCCATTTTCAGCACTTTTCTCAATATTTACAGACATGTTTAATAAAAAAGAACAAGATAAAAGTAAAGATAAAAAAGAAAAGAAAATAGAGATTATACAAGATTCAGACATAGAGAAAGTTATCCGCTCGCAGGCAATCCTTGAAGCAAGAAGAAGATGCAGAAAGATGTACGACTCTTTCAAGAAATCAAATAACAGCCCTGCTTTTTAAGCCAGCAATCCAAGTTTTTAAATAATTAATTAATATTTAAATAGATAAATAAATGAAAAATAAAAAGGATGTATTTAAGAATGGATAAAGGATTAAGATATATTACTAATTCATCAGATATCTATATTTATAGAACAAATATTGGTCAATTTTACTTGCCAGGTTCTAATTATATAATTTATTAGAAAAAATTAGGCCCTAATCAGTAGGGCTCAACCCTTAAATATTGCTCTGTCCTTTTAATAAAATGCCAGAAGAAGAAAAGAAAAAGAAGATAAAAATAATCCGTGAGATAAAGCCAAAGATAAGAATTATTTCTGAAAGCGGGGAAGACGGGCAAGAAGAGCCTGAAACAGAAAAAACAAAATCTGGCGAAGAAACACCTTTGGAGGAGATAATATCTGAAGACGCTCCTTCTGCAAGGGAATTTCCCCAATTCGCAGGAAGAACCTCAGAACAGGATAGGGGCAATTTGCAAACACCATCCGCAACAACAGAAGCAGAAAATAAGAACGTTGAAATATATCAGGTTCAAAGAGACTTAACGGAAAGTGAAATAGCAAGAGTTTATCCAACAGATGAATTAGCAACTCCAAGAACAGCAGACCTTACTGCAGCTGCACAGGAAAGACAAATGGACAGAATGAACAGGAACAGTTTGATAAGCAGAGAGTTTGATTCAACAAGTCGGATGATGGAAGATAAGAAATATGAGCTCAGTCTGGAAGATAAACATGTTAAAAAAAGAAAGCATCCTTGGGAGTAAGATAATATTTAAACATCAAAAATCAAAGATTTTTGTGGCTTAAAAGTTGCCAGGCAACTTTTAAATAAAGGTATTTGTTTAATTGGTTATGGGTGATGACTATTTTTATGAAGGGGCAGATTATGGCACTGACCCCGAATATGGCACGTTTTCTCAGGCATATGTAGGGGAGATGTATAAAAACATAAGTTTGGCAACAGATGCAAGAGTTGCTAACCAGTTAAAGGCGGCTACAGAAAAGTTAAACACTGGGGCAACATCTGTTGAAATCTCAACTATTTCTCCAGATATTTTTGAGACAATTCCAAAAGAGCATTTTAAGGAGTTAAATAGATTGAGAAAATTAGTTGGTGGTAATGTTGAATTAACTTTGCACGCCCCTCTTGTCGAGCCTACAGGTCTGACAAAAAAAGGATGGGACGAACACGATAGAGAACAGGCAGAAAGACAGATGGTAGATGCGGTAATTAAAGCACACGAATTAAATCCTGAAGGAAATGTTG
>CAYZSY010000011.1:0-19685 GCA_964481185.1 Candidatus Woesearchaeota archaeon
AAATTATTAGAATTTGGTGATTATAGACACTGAAAAAGCGGAGATTATGTTTAAGTTAGCCAGAAAAAATAACTGGGGAGCTTGTTATGATAGAACAGAGCATTTTAAAAGATTTCAGAACTTAAATGAAGCAATAAAAGAATTATCTAAATTAGGATGGCTAATTCTTCATAAAAAACCAAAATTTCTTGGACTATCATTAAATACAAATTATAAAAAGGAGATTGTCGCATTTATAGAACTAAATATGCCATATATAAAAGGCATGGTAAAGTAAACTTATTTCAATTTCTTTAGATTCTCTAACCAAAAAACCAATCTCTCAATAAACACTTTCAAAACAGAATCATTAATCTTGTACATCAAAAGCTCGGAACTCATTTTATTCATATCCCACATTAAAACCACAAATTTATTAACCACTCTCAGACTCATTCTTGTATGTTAGAAAAACTGTCAAGCATACTAAAGAAAACAACAGACAAGATAGCCAATGCTATATTTCTTGACAAAAATCTTGTTGAATCTATAGTCAAGGACTTGCAAAGAGCGCTGATAGAAGCAGATGTAAACGTCTCTCTTGTTTTGGAGCTTACAAAAAAGATAAAACAGGATGCTTTTGACGAAAGAATAAAAGGAATAGAGAAAAAAGAGCACATGATAAAACTCCTTCACGATGAACTGATAAAAATTCTCGGAGAGAAAAAAGAAATCCGCCTTGAAAAGCACAATACTTTTCTAATGGTCGGATTATACGGCTCTGGAAAAACTACAACAATTTCAAAACTAGCCGCATATTATGCAAAAAGAGGCAGCAAGGTCTGCGCAATAGGATTAGACGTTCACCGCCCTGCCGCTTCAGAGCAGTTAAAACAACTATGTGACAAGCTGAATATACAATCTTTCATAGAACCTGAAGAAAAAGACCCTAAAAAAATCTGGAAGAAATATGAGAGCAAATTAAAAGAATACTCTCTAGTTCTTATTGACAGCGCAGGCAGAGATTCCCTTAACAAAGAACTAATTAAAGAAATAAAAGATATTGCAAAGCTCTCAAAGCCCACAGAAACAATTCTAATAATGCCTGCAGACATTGGACAAACTGCAAAAAAGCAGGCTCAAGGATTCAAATCCGCAGTTGATCTCTCAGGAGTAATCATAACAAGAATGGACTCAACAGCCAAGGGTGGAGGCGCTCTTACTGCCTGCGCAGAAGTAAATGCTCCTGTCCTATTCATTGGAACAGGAGAAAAACCTCAGGATTTGGAGCAGTTTAATCCGGAATCATTCCTTTCAAGACTTCTCGGAATGGGAGACCTGCAGACTCTAATGGAAAAAGTTCATTCAGTTATGTCTGAAGAAGAAATAGAAAAAACACAGCAAAAACTAAGAGAAGGAAAATTTACGATGCATGAGTTTGAATCTCAAATGGAGGCAATGGGTTCTCTTGGTTCAATGGACAAAATTCTCTCCCTAATTCCCGGATTTGGCGGAATGAAAGAAAAAATACCAGAGTCCGCGCTAGAACAACAGCAGGCAAAACTGAAAAACTGGAAGGCAGCAATAAAATCAATGACTCCAGAGGAGAAAAATGAGCCGGAAATTCTAGAAAAACAAACTTCAAGAATACAAAGAATAGCAAAAGGAGCAGGAGTTTCAACAAGCGACATAAGAACTATGATAAAGCAGTTTAAAATGATAAAAGAAATGATAAAATCGCAATCAGCAATGTCAGAAGGAAAACTAGATCAAAGAACAATGATGAAGCTTGCAAAAAAATTCAGTAAGAAGATAAGATTATAACAATAAGTCTACATTGCCTCTATTCTCTTTATCCTTGTATCTATATCTGGATGAGTTGAAAACAAATTCTGAAATTTCTTCTTGAAAGGGTCTGAAATAAACAATGGAGCAACTGCTTTCGGATACCTTTTTGTATCTTGGCTAGGAACATACTCCCGTTTTATCTTCCTTAAAGCATTTGCAAGCCCTGGGGGATATCTCGTAAATTTGACGCCGGTCGCATCTGCTCCAAATTCCCTCTTTCTTGAAATAGCCAATTGGACTAGCTGAACAACAATTGGTGCTACAATTGCAAGAATTATCCCCACAACTAAAAGTATGGCCTTTCCCTTTCCTTCTCTATCCCTGTTTCCAGAAAACCAAAGGCTTCTTAGAAATATCTCCGCAATGATAGAAACCATTCCAACCATTACTGCAACAAGAGTAGCAAACCTTATGTCAAAATTAGCAACATGCCCCATTTCATGGGCTATCACGCCCTCCAATTCTTCCTTATTCAGCTTATCAAGAGCCCCGGTTGTAACGCAAACAACTGCATTTCTTGGATTTCTTCCTGAAGCAAATGCGTTTATTTCTTGAGAATGCATAACATAAACTTTTGGCATCGGCAATCCTGAAGCCAAAGACATATTTTCAACTGCATGAATCAATTTTCTATGCAAAATAGAACTGGCAGGCTTTGCCCCAACGCTCCAGATAGTTATCTTATCAGAATTATAATAACTAATTAAAACATAACCAATCGAGAAAATAATTGAAAAAGCAAATATAATAAAAGAATAAGCCGGATTAACAAGAACAGAAACAACATATCCTATTGCAATTATTACCATCAAAACAACAAGCATTAAGAAAAAAGATTTCACTTTGTTCTTAGCAATTTCGTCATCAAAATTCAATTTTTCTGCCATCTTATCTACTAGAATCTAACTTTTGGTACTACTTTTTCTTCTGCTGGAATCGAAAGCATCTGCTTCTCCTTTTTCCCGTACAACTTTGCAAACATAAATCCTGGAAAAGTTTCAACAGAATTATTAAAGCTTAAGATGGAGTCATTATAAAACTGTCTTGAATAAGCGACCTTATCTTCAATAGCAGACAATTCTTGCTGCAGATGCAAAAAGTTCTCATTTGCTTTCAATTGCGGATAGTTTTCAGCAAGCGCAAAAATAGATTTTAGCGCGGCTTGTAATTCAGCTCCCGCCCTCACAGTTTTTTGAATGTCTCCCTTTCCAGATGCACTAAGAAACGCTTTTCTTGCATTTGTAACTTCAGTCATAACTCCCTTTTCATGTTTCACATATCCTTTTACACTCTCAATTAAATTGGGAACCAAATCAGCTCTCTTTTTCAGCTGAACATTGATTTGCGAGAGAGAATTGTCAATCCTGTTCTCCAAAACAGTAAACCTGTTATAATAAACAATAAAAGCCAGAGCTAAAACAATAACAATTCCAAGAACAATCCAAAGCAGCACCAGTGCCATATATATTATTAGTGACTACCCATTATAAATATTATGAATTAAGAAGTTTATTAAACCCAGACGATTTTTCCAGAAAATGGAAAAACTAATAGGAACAGGTGCCGAAGCGGTTCTTATTCAAGAAGGCAATAAGCTAATCAAAAAAAGAATAAAAAAATCATACAGGATAAAAGAATTAGATGAAAAGCTAAGAAAGCAAAGAACAAAGAAAGAATTAAAACTTTTAGAGAAAGCGTCAAAACTAATTCAAGTCCCAAAGCTCATAAAGGGAGGTTGTCAGCAAAGAACCGATAGGTGCCCTACAAATGAAATTGACATGGAATTTATCCAAGGATTAAAGCTCTCAGACAACCTAGACAATCTAAAAAACGCAGAAGAAGTCTGCAGAAAAATAGGAGAAAACATTGCAAAACTTCATGATGCAGACATAATTCACGGAGATCTCACAACCTCAAATATGATTTATGTTCCAGATAAGAATGTTTCTAAAAATAAAACCGAACACCCCTTAAAAAAAATAGATGTTAATAACAACCAAGAGGCAAAAGCACGAAATGAGCGAGCAGGAGGAGCGAATGAAGCGGCAATTGATAAAGAACACGAGCTGAGCGCTAGCGAAGCGAGTGGAAAGGTCTATTTCATAGATTTTGGCCTCGGATTTGAATCAAAAAAAATAGAAGACAAGGCAGTAGATCTTCATCTTATAAAACAAGCTTTGGAAGCAAAGCATTTCAAAAATTATGAAAGATTCTTCAAATCCATTCTTGAAGGTTACAAGCTATCAAAACACTATGAGGCAACAATTAACAGACTAAACGCTGTTGAAAAGCGCGGCAGATACAAGCAATCCTACTGAAAATTAACAACCCTTATAAACCAAAACCAATAACTAGTTTCATAGCCCCTTAGTCTAGTGGTCAAGGACGTCGGGTTTTGGTCCCGGAAACCCCGGTTCGAATCCGGGAGGGGCTACTATAAAATAACTGGCAATGGCGCAAATATTAATCTTCGGAGACAGCATCCCTTATGGGGCATGGGACTTGGAAGGAGGATGGGTCGCCAGGTTAAGAAGATTCTTAGATTCAAAAGTTATTAACTCAAAATTAAAAGATTATTACATAACTTATAATTTAGGAGTTTCTGGAGATACTACATCAGATTTGCTGGAAAGATTTGAACGAGAAGTTAATGCAAGACTAGATAAAACAGAATCTGATACAATAATTATATTTAGTATAGGAGGAAACGATTCTGCTTTTCTAACAAAAGAAAAGAAATTTCTAACAGAAATTTCAAAATTTGAGAAAAATATAAAAGAACTGATAAAAAAAGCAAAAGATATAACAGACAAAATCATTTTAATTGGAGAAATTCCACACGATGAATCAAAAACAACACCAGTGGCCTGGGATAGCAACATAAATTACAAAAACGAATATCTAAATAAATATGAAAATGTAACGAGAAAGATTTGTAAGGAACAAAATATACATTTCATAGATTTATTTGGTAAATTAATAAATACAAATTACAAAGCTAATCTAGAAGATGGTGTTCATCCAACATCAGAAGGTCATAGGCAAATCTTTAATATAATCAAAGAAGATTTAATCAAAAATAAGATGCTCTAAATAGCTCTACTTCTTCTCATTAACCAATTCAAAAACTCTCACTTCACAAAGAGCAAGAGGGTAAATTTTCTTTGATTTCAAAAACAGCTCCTTTTGCATCTTGTTTGTTATTATCTCGGTAAATGCTTCTTCTCCAGTTCTTGTCTTTAAATGGCCCTCCAAAAACTTTCTAGCGTTATTTCTAAGCTCTTTTCTTACTGCTCTTGAAACCTTGTTCCTCGATATCATGAAGATTTTAACTCTTGCTTTCCCATCTTTCATTTCAGCAATAAAAGAATCCTCAACATAATCTATCCCAGGCCTCATCATTCTTCTTATATAAGAGCCTATCAGCTCAAGACTGATTGGTTTTGCTTCAAGATAATCATCTTTTTTAACTGCTTTTAGTCTAAGTTCAAAATTCTTGCCCTTAAGGCTCCTCGTTAAGTCAAGTTTTACTACCTTGCCGTTCAGCTCGTCAATTGAATATCCATAAAGTTGTATTTTCGTTGCAGTAAGAGGGGTCCTAACTTCAAAAAACCCTTTCTTTGCTCCCCTCTTTACCTTTGCTGTTGCTGTTTGTGTTTGTTGTTCTGCCATTTTTAATATCTGTTCTTTTGAATCTCCTTTTGGTAATCTTTAGCACCGACTTTCAATTTTTCGCCTGAAACCACAATATCTCCACAAACATTATTCTTCTTCCCATTCACACATTCATTCCATAAAATATCAATGCATCCCTCTCTCGAATAGACAATTTCATAATCAATTGTCCTTCCTTCAAGATTTATTTTTGCCATATTATTTAGATACCTTCTCTCCTATTACGATTCTTGAAGAACGTATGGCGCTCTTAATTTGCTTCATTTTATTACAAACTTTACACTTGTATAAAATGTTTATCTTCTTCGTAACTTTTGCCTTCATCTTCCAGTCTTTTACTCCCTTTCTGGAATATTTCCCCTTGTTTCCATAACCGCTTATCATACCTCTAGATTTTAGTCTAGAATTACTTCCCCTAGATAAAGGATGAGTTGCAGAACGAGACTTTTGTTTTGCAGTTGCTATTGTTTGAAGTGTATGCTTCTTGCAATACGGACAATATCTTTTAGTTTCTTTCGGTAATTTCATAGTGGGCCTCGCAGCGAACCATGAAGCTCAAAAATTGTTATTTCTGATTTTTGTTGTTTCATATTAATAGGATATAAAATAGCTAGCCAATGCCAATCCTTGAGCAAAGGGTGCGCTCTAATTTCTTATGATTTGAACGCTTTTTAAACCTTTAGCTCTAAAGGGCCAATTATAGTATCCGAAAAATAGTTCATAACAACAAGATAAAGATCTTTATGTTTTCATTAATCTTTACTTATTTCAAAGCACAAGTTTTAAATCTAATGCCTTGTTAAAAAAGTTAAAGTTTTGCAACACAAATCTTTATATAACAATAAAATTCTCCATAGTTATGACAGAGAAAACAAAAAAAGCAGACTGGGTTAAAATAAAACCTGCAGAGCTTGAGAAAATAGTTGTTGAATTGTATAAGCAGGGCAAATCTCTTGCAAAAATAGGATTAGTTCTAAGAGACCAGTACGGAATTCCAAAAGCAAAACTTCTTGGAAGAAAAATAAAAAAGATATTAACAGATGCAAAAGTTCAATTGCGTTCCGACGCAGATGCAATTCAGAAAAAAATAGACACTCTTAACAAGCACATAGAAAAGAACAAGCACGACCAGCCAGCAAAAAAGAAGCTTGTTAAGGAAATTTGGGCACTTAAAAGAGTCTAGGCGCATACTTCAAAATACGCTAAAAGGGGTGATTAACATTATCAACAAAATAAAACTAGCTATAGAAAAACTGGATGCTTTGTCAAAAACAAAGCCAATTAAAATAATAAGCCATTTTGATACAGATGGTATAACTTCTGCTGCAATCTTCTCAAGAGCACTTCAAAGATGGAACAAAAAATTCTCACTTCAGATAATAAAAGGTCTAGACGAAAAAATAATAAAAAGCCTGCCAGAAGATGAAATATTAGTATTTCTAGACCTTGCTTCAAATTCACTAAGGCATCTCAAAGAAAAGAAAACAGATATCTTTATCTTTGACCATCATGAGGTGATAGAATCAATTCCTGAAAACATCACCTTGATAAATCCCTTGCTTCAGAAAAATGAACCAATGTCAAGTGCAGCAATCTGTTACTTCTTCGCAAAGTCGCTCTCTCTTGAAAACAAAGACTTGGCAAATCTCGCGATAGTAGGTATGGTAGGAGACATGCTTGAGAAAAACCTGACAAAAGACTACGATGCAATACTAAAGGATGCAGATGCGATAATAAGGAAAGGGTTGTTACTTTATCCGTCAACAAGACCCCTAGACAAAGCTCTTGAATATTCCTCTGGAATGTACATTCCAGAAGTCACTGGCTCTTACAAAGGAGTCATGGACATCTTGAGAGAAGCAAACATTCACAAGATTGAAAACAGGTTTAAGGCTCTATACGAATTAACTGAAGAAGAAATGTCAAGACTAATAACTGCAGTTATGCTAAGAATAATAGGAAGAAAAGACTCTTCAGAATTAATAGGAAACCTTTATCTTGTAAAATTCTTTAACAAGCTAGAAGATGCAAGAGAGTTCTCGGCACTTATAAACTCATGCAGCAGAATGGACCGCCCCGAAATAGCACTGGGATTCTGTCTTGGAAACAAAAAATGCATTGAAGAAGCAGAAAAGATTTATATTCAATACAAACAGCATCTAATTTCAGCTCTCAAATATGTTTCTGAATCTGAAAAAATCTCTGGAAAAAATTATACAATAATCAACGGAAAAGACCGCATAAAAGACACTATTATCGGAACAGTAGCCTCAATAATTTCACACTCGCCAGTTTACGCAAACGGAACAATAATTATCGCTCTCGCCTATAACCAAGACAAAATCAAAGTTTCTGCACGAATTGTTGGCAGGGAAGGAAGAAATGTCAGAGAAGTTCTAAATCAGGTTGTAGTCCCACTTGGAGGAGAAGTCGGCGGGCATCCAAAAGCTGCCGGCTGCTTGATTTCTAAGGAAAATGAAAGCAAATTTATTTATGAGCTTCGGAAAGTTCTTGATATAGAATCAATAAAGGTTTAAAACCCCAGTAAATTAATGATTTTGATGACATTATATGATAAAAAGCCCAAAAGCAGATTTCTCAAGGTAATCTGCCCAAGGTGTAAGAAAAGCCAGATTGTCTTTGGAAAATCTGCCACGCAAATAAAATGCGCCAATTGCAACTACCTATTGCTCAAGCCAAAAGGTGGAAAATCCAAAATTCGTGCCAAAATAAAGGAGATAATATGACAGAGCTAAAAGAAGATGATATAGTTATGTGCACCGTTAAAAAAATAGAAGGCGCAGCAGTATTCGTAGATACAGAAGAAAATGGAGAGGGAAGCATAGTTATGTCAGAGGTAGCAGCTGGAAGAATTAGAAATATCAGAGATTATGTCTCAATCAGAAAAAAAGTGGTCTGCAAGGTTCTGAAAGTAGGAAAAGACCGCCTAGAATTGAGTTTAAGAAGAGTTACTGCAAGCGAAAAGGAGAAAATAAAGGAAAGATATGAAAAAGAAAGAAATCTTATGAGCATACTTAAGGCGTCTATCAAAAATCCTGAAGAAATATTCAAGAAAATAAAAGAGGAGTATGAAGCAAAGGATTTTCTTGAAAAAGCTAAAGTCAATTCAAGAATAATAGAGAAATTTGTACCAAATTTAGAATCTGCAACCTTCCTAAGAATTCTTTCAGAAAGAAAAGATAAAGAGAAAGAAGTGAAAAAGAAGATTACTCTGAAATCCTTTTCTCAAACAGGAATAAATCATATAAAAGAAGCCCTGCAAGAAGCAAAAAATGTCAAGACAAACTATCTGGGTTCTTCTAAATTTTCGATTTCAGCGAAAGCAAAAGATTTCAAAGAGGCAAATCAAAAGATTCAGACAGCAATAGACAAAATAAAAGCAAAGGCAAAAGAAAAGAAGTTAATCTTTGAGTCAGAGGAAAAATAGTATGAAGCTACGCTATTATACAAAAGACAATGAAAAAATTTATACATTAAAAAATAAAGTAAATAACACGCCAACAAAAAATGCACATTATAAATATATTAAAATAAAATCACAAAATCCTTGTGTTAACCATGGGCTGAAGCCCATGGTTTGCTCAGATTTATCTGAAAGGATTTTGGGAGACAGAGACAAACTATACAATCATCTATGACTTAAAAGTCATAGTTTGTGCTCTGTATCAGTTAAAAAAGAGTTTTCTGCGGATTACGCTCACTAACCTTCTTAATAAATTTGATTTTTCTCTCTTCAACCCCAACCTCTTTTACGCCAGGCATCAAAACCTTGCCATACTCTCCATCAAAACCAGGTTTTATTTTTATCTTTCCTTCACGATTTAATAAAATCAGCTCAATAAGTTTTACATCAACTTTATTTTTTAAAAATTCTTCTTTAGAAACTCTCAACAAAATATTTATCTCATTTTGGAAGAGAGAAATCAAATTATCATAAATAACCCATGATTTCTTGCTCTCTGGCTTGCTCTCGAGGCGTAAAGCAATCAATTCATGCAAAGGAACAAGTTTATGATATGCTCTTGCATTTTCAGGTTTATACCCTTCGCTTTCTTTAGCAAGCTCTTCAATCCTGTATTCAACCCCAAGAGTCAATAATTTCTTACAAACGGGGCATTTCCCTTCAAATTTCTTGCTCTCGTTCGGAGAAGATGAAAAATTGCAGGCCCTATGTCCATCAAAATGATATTTCCCATATTCAGGCGGAGTCTCAATAGTCCCTTTCAAGCCATCTCCTGTTCTAATTGCTTTTATAATATTGTCATAACTCAACTCATCTATGTCTAATATTGTCGCCTCGCGCCCCAGCCTCCACGGCCAAAACGAATGTGCATCAGAAAAGCTCACAACATTTACTCTCTCTTTCAATCTCCAAATCATACCAGGATCAGCGCTCATCCCAGACTCAACAGCATAAATATTTTTAATTTCCTCACCAAAACACTCGGCAAGAGAATCAAATCCAGAATCAGAACCAAAAAGTCCGAACCAAGGAGTTAAGCAATGCGCAGGAATTACTTCTATTTTATCATCAATCTTTTTAAGCTCACGAACAAACTCAGAAGCTTTTATCCCAAAAATAGGCCTCCCGTCATAATCAATTCTTCCCCTTGATTTAAGAAAATTTGTTATCTTATCAGCAGCAGCGCGATTTGGCGCAAACACAAGAACATGAACCGCTCTTCGCTTCTTGATTTTGCCGTCAGAAAACATCAAGCTTATTTCTGTCTGCCATATAAATGGAAAACCGCTCTTTGTCCTTAAAATTCCTTTTTCATCCTCAACAAGCTTCTCATCAATCTCTTTTCTCCATAAGGGATGTTGAAAATCTCCAGTTCCCAACAAGCTCAACCCTTTTATTTTAGCCCACTTCTCAATATTATCAAGAGTTAAATTGTAAGATGTTGCTCTTGCATATTTCGAATGAATATGTAAATCAATTATAACCTCCATAATTCTGCAAGAATATAAAACTTTATAAATCAATCCAAAAACTTATTTTATTTTGAATTTGGTTTTTCAGGTTTATCCATGCCATTAGATTGCTCCTTGTCTCCTTTCATCTCCTCTCTCATAATCATTGAAAAGAATTTATTGATTAATTTCCTTACATCCTTCCCTTCACTTTCCGGGATTATTTTAGCAGAGTTTATTATCGATCTCACCTTAAAGAAGCCCTCAATTCCATTTTTAATTTCCCTTATTTTTTCCAAAGGTTTTGGAGTTCTATCCCACGGCGGAGATTCTATTCTCTGCCCCTCGCTTTTCGCCATTTCAGATATCAGCTTGTAAACTTTATTCCAATCTATCTGAATTGTAATATCTTTCTTAGGAACCTCTTCTGGAAGCATAGGCTCCATCTTTAATATGTCATTCTCATTTACTTGAGCATACAAATTGAATACAACATTGCCCCCATCATCCACAAATTGAACTACAACGCCTGTATTCCCTCCGTGCTTCTCACTCATCTCTCCTATCAATCTCATTAGAGAATTATCCTCCCTTATCCCCTCTTTCTCTTCTTCAGTTGGTCCTTCCTGATTTTCTCTTTCAGCTTGCTCATCCTTCGGCCCAGGGAATTTATGCTCTTTCATCGCATTCTTCATCTCAGACTTAATGAAATCTTCCGGAGGAAATATCCATATTTTCATGTAAGGAGAAATAATTTCCATTTCTTTATTATTCAACTCCTGTATTCTGGCAGTTTGGACTTCCTCCCAAAATTCAACTTTCCCAAATTCACTATCATAATTCATCTTTATTAAATTATAATCAGAAAGACTTCCTTCTTGATTTAAGCACTCTCTTGCTCTCGCCATCTCTTTTGAAAGCTCTACATCTTTCCAATATAGCTCAAATATTCCCGATATGTGCTCTTCCCAATCCTCTGCCGAATTTGCCATATATTTCTCAAAGAACCACTTCAAAAATTCGTCATTTAAGCTTTTCTCAAGCTCCCTCCTTTGTAAAGTTAGCTGTTCAAAATCTCTCTTGCACCAATCTATACTTCCAGAAGAATAATATTGCTGCTTCAGATACCTCAAGTTCTCAAAAGGACCCCCCCAACCATCAAACCAGAGCCCCCCTTCTTTTCTCTCTTCAGAAACTCTGCAGTTTCCTCCAGCCTTAAAGACCGCTTTTTCACGAGCTTCATTTTCTTGTTGGTCTTGCATGCCAAAATCTTTCCCTGCTTTGCAATTCTCAGTGCAACTAGTTTGACATTCATTTAAGTCAACCTCGCGTCCGCAAGTTCTCTTACACTCTTCTATACTCTGCTCGCTATCTGGGCTCGCAGACTCATAAACACATTTCTGGACACAAGGCACAACCAAAGTTCTCTCGCAATTATCTGTGCACATTGTTTCGCATTGCTCTGTTCTCTCTTTTTCTCTTCTCTCGTCATCAATTCTCTCATTTTCACCTCTTTCTTCTTCCCCCCTCTGTTCAACTTCATTATCATAATTCTGATTTTCACCTGAAAGTTGTGCACTATCAGCTAATGGCTCGCTTCCTTCCAAGGGAGAATCAGGCAAACTTCCAGTTGACTCACTAGAACTTCCGCTGGAACTAGAATCAGAAGATCCTTGATTAGAGCTGGCTTCTGGGGAAGTTGGTGCTTCAGACACATCAAACGAACTAATAACAAATGCTGTTACCTTTGCTCCCACATCTTGAACAAAACTAATAACCTGCCCAGTTAAAGAATTTGAAGAACTTTCTGCTGGCGCGCTTTCAGGAACTACCTCCTCCTCTTGTCCAACTTTTTCATTTAAAGTTTCAGACTCTGAATGAGCAACTTCAGGAATCATTATACATCTTCCATTGCTGCAAACATCATTTAAATTTCCGCAATCTTCCTTTACATTACACTGATCCCCTCTTTCACCTTCTACTCTCTCTTCACCAATCTCAATTCCATTTCCATCGACAGATGAAACAACACACTCTGCTCCTGTCTTCACCCACACTTTTTCAATGCATTTTTCTCCGACAAATTTTTCACCAGAATCACAATTTAATATATTCTCCTCTCCATCAGCACAATCAGCAACTCTGCATTCCTCTAAAGAGTTTACTTTGCAAACTCCAGACGTGCATTCAGCCCTTCCGCATAATGGCTGCAAACAATCAGAACTCACAGAACAACTATTATCTTCCTCAATACAAATCGGCTCAAGCGGGCAATTCTTCTTGTCTTTCCCTTTAAAGATAACTTTTCCTGAACACCCTATAGCCCCATAACTTGGGCATTCTATGCAATCTGTCTTGCAGCTATTTGCCTCGTTTCCCTCACAAACATGATTTCCACAGACCGCTTCTTTAGTTGATTCTTCCTTTAGCTGGCATGTTCCAGCTATGCAATACATCTCTCTTTTTTCTTTTCTGATTTCATTTCCCTCTCCAATAACATCAACCTCAGAGCTCCCGCAAACCTGTCCCAAACATTGAGAATCAGCACAGTCTATCTGCTCATCTTGATTATCATCTTTTTGATTGCTGCACAATTCTCTCTTATCATTGAAATATTCTGTATAGAGCCTCTTTTCATATTCTAACTGATCAAACCAATATTCTGTTTTCTCGTACCCAGAAAATAGGTTCATATAAAATTGTTTTCTTTCTTCATAACCTTGCTTCACAAGAGATTTAGCTTGTTTTTGCTTTTGTTGATCTTGCCTAACCCAATAATAAGGATCATTCCTGTCAGATTCGCTCATCTTGCTTTCATCAAACTGGAAATTCTTCTCAACAGTCTTCCATATATCATCTGATTTCCTATTCCATGCTTCGTTATAAGATTCAAGCTTAGCCCTTAAAGCCATAGCCCCTCCAAAATCACTTTGTTCAAGAAGAGCTTTAATTTGGTCAAGCGTTTGTCTTATCCCATCTTTAATTTCCTCAACCCCCAAATTTTGGAGAGAATTTCTATCAAATTCACTTGGCTTCTCGCTAAATGGGCCTTGTATCCAAAAGTTAAGATTAACCCAAGGCCATTCACAACTATCGCACATCTCAAGCCTCATTATAGCATCAGCATTTTCGTTGCTGAAAAAGTCAATCTCTTGAACAAACATTTTCTGAGATTGTTTCTTTTGCTGCGAGCCAAGAAGAGAATCCATAGTGCTCTCACAATTGCCACTTTCCTTCAAATAATCTTGAAACTTCTTCTCTATAGCTACGCTTTTTTTGGCAAGCTCATTTGCATTATTGTTCCCAGGATTCTTGGCATAATTCTCAGCTAGAACCCCAATTTCTGATATGTCGGAAATGATATCGAAAGATTCTTCTTCAGCCTTTGAAACAATTCTCATATCTATCCTATAGAATATCTTTTGCTCCCCTTCCTTTTCAAATACAGAAGGCCATGCATTAAGCCAGAGCTGAATTTTTCTTCCATCAAATATAATCTTCTGCCAGGCAGAAGCCTTTTCTTTGAGCCTTACTTCTCGCATGTATTTTTCAGACCACGCTCTGCCGGTATTATCAGTCGGGTCTCCAAACGCGCTCAAAAGCTGCTCCCTTGTTAACAATCCTCCCTCCCTCTTATCAACAATGCCAAGAAGCGCGCCCAATCTCTGTCGTGAACCGCTAAGATAAACCACAAGCTGTGCATAATCTATATTCCCAATTTCATAATCTTCTGCATAACTAGTAATTCCAAATATCTCAGAATCAACAGAACTTGCTGATGCAGAAGCAGAAACCGAAACTAACATAAAAATTGAAAATATAGAAATAAGAACTAGAAAAGAGCAGGCAATTAAACTGCATCTGGCCGCTTTTTTCATTATTAATTCAATTTGTTGCAATATAAATATCTAACTATCTCACAAAAACTTATAAAACAAACAGGAGAGATGTTAATAAATTTAGGATTTATTCCTTATGCTGGAAAGTGGACTATTAATTTGAATGGACCAACAATGCTTAAGAAGTGGATTAAAGAGATAGGTTCAAATAATCAGAAAAATGTTGCTAGGTTAGAACAGGCGCGTAGTATAACTGGATAGTACGAAACCTTGCGGAGGTTTTAATCTGGGTTCAAATCCCAGCGTGCCTATAGTAAAGTTCAAATCTGAGTGGGAGCATTTTATATCTTCTTGGCATCCATATACAAATTGTGTCCATAATACCTTACAAAATCTTCAGGAGTTCTTATTTTCTCCGGACATCCCAAACATTGTACCTCCCCTTGATAATTCCCATATAATTCTGCACCCTAATATATTTTCTTCTAAATTAATCTAATGGTAATTTTTCAGCCTTCTCCACATCAACTTGCAGAAAACAAAAAATATTATTTACTAAAAAGATTAGATAATCCTTTTCCCATTATTCTTCCTCATCCCTCACACCTTTAAGAGTAACATAAAACTGGCACTCATTCTCCGGAAGATTTGGAGAGTCAATTAATTTAGCAACCCTGCTCCCTTGTTTCCCCCTGCGAAGATACATTCTGTAAGTAGAATTATGCACAACAAATCCATTTGCGATATAATTTTCTTTTAAAGGAACAGAAAAATCGTACAATTTCTCTTTGCCCCCATTCTTTCTTAGATTAATCTCTCTTATCTTCTCAAAAGAGATATCTCCATTAATCAGTCTATTTATAAACTCAATCTTTTGTTTTATTTGCCTGTCATTTACTTTAATATTCATCAAAGCATTAAACGCCTTCTCTAATTCTTTCCTGCTCACCCATTTATATTCAGCATTTCTCGGTTTAATAAACTTGGAATAATTTAATCCGCAGCTTTCCAAAAGCACTCGTAGTTCTTTTCTTCCAATTGGCATCATCTCATAGGAATATGTTTGCCTAGTTTCTTCTATTTTTTCTAAAAGAGTTTTTTGTTTATCTTTGGCGCTAAACCCAATTTGCAAATATCCAGCAGCATCTTTATCTATAATTCTTAAAACACTGATTTTTTTAGCACCTATCCCGAACTTAATAGTAGACCTTATCCCAAATCTTAACAAAAATAATTGCAAATATCTTAATATCCGAGGATTTTTTTGGGAAACGCTCACGTAAGCTCTTTTTTTGTCAATGTGACCTTCTGCATCAAAAAAACCTCTGATAAAAGAGCTTACAACCTCAACTTTAGACCTTCCCACTTCATTTAAAATAGCCGGTTTCATTATCTTAAACAACTCTGCAATTTCAGTTGAATTAATATAAAGGGTAAAGCAATTTTTATTGCCCATCTTTGTTATAGTTCCTGAAATGTTAAAAGTTTCTCTGAACAAAGAATTGTAATGCTCCAAAACTTCTGCTCTCGCATCTCTGAATCTAAGACCTCTCCGCTCAAAATTCCCATCTCCAAGAAAATAGCCAAATATCTGAGAAAATTGGGGCGTGATAAACTCAGGCATTCGCAAATCTTTATGTTTATAACTAAAAACAGGCTCTAACTGCAATATTTGCCCCCCTGCAAAATGCTCTTGCAAATTTTCCAATGCATCCCACGAAGTTGGACATTCTTGATTCAAGACCCTCCTAAACTGCCTGGAAGTTATTCCTATTTTTTTGCACACCTCTTTTCTTGATAAATTTTTTTCAACAAATTTATTCTTGATTAAATCAGAAGAAATTTTACTTAATCTCCCTATCTTTTTAATTTTGAAAAAAGGTAGTATTCTTTCTTCCCCAGCTAGATCCATCCTTTTAGCTTGTGCAATAAAATCTCCAACTTTCAAGTCTTTCGCCTCTTTTTCAACAACTCCAAAATTCTCAATGTTAAAAAATCTGTGAAGCCCGGAGCATTTTATCTGCCCATTTGTTTTAATATTATAAACCTCTTTTACATCAGGGTTAACAAAAACCTGCTCACTTTCCGCATTTGCAAAATTCATTTCAGAAAAAGAACCTGAAAGAACTTTTTCATTTTTCATATCTTTTATTTCAATAATGCGACCATCGGCCAGCTGAATTAACGAATCCCAAGTCAAGCAAGCATGTCCGACTATATTCCCCCCAATTGCAGTTGTCGGATCTCCAAACATCATTGCAGGATTTGCCATTACTTGATTTGTAACATAAACTGCAAGATTATGCTGCTCAGACATCTTTATCAAATTATGAAGATATTTGTTTAATTTCTGCTGCCTATCTGCCAATTGCCCTCTCCCAGCAAATTCTGCCCTAAAATGTGCTGTCAAGGAGTCAATAATAACTATTTTTATTGGCTCTCCATCTTTTATCATCTCATTTATTTTATCAATCAACAAAATCTGATGGTCTGAATTAAATGCCCTTGCAACAAGAATATTTTTTAGGACTTTGTCAGGATTTGCACCAATTCCTTCTGCAATCTGCCTTATTCTATCAGGTCTAAATGTTCCTTCTGTATCAATATAAACCGCTTTTCCATTTGCTCCACCCTGTTCTTTTGGCAGCTGTACATTTACAGCTAATGTCAATCCAAGCTGAGTTTTTCCACTTCCAAAGGCGCCATAGGCCTCGGTCATGGCGCCAGTCTCAACCCCCCTCCCTCCCAGAAGACCATTTAAATTTTTAGAGCCGGTCGTAATAAAAAGAATATCCTCCCTCTTCTTCGCAAATTCAAGACCATCTAAAAACCCAAGGTTCAACATTCCTCTTGCTGCCTGTATTGCCTTTCTTGCAACAGCTTCTCCAACGCCAGCCATCTCAGATAATGCAAAAGGACTAATAACTGCAAGCCCCATTAAATCATAAACTCCTGCAGCCTCAAGCTTCGCCGCAATTCCAGGTCCTATTCCAGGAATATCTGTCAGCTTATTTTCTTGCTTTTCCTGTTTTTCTTCTTTCTTTGATTCTTTCTCTTCCTTTTCTTCTTCACTTTTTGCCATAATCACTATACAAATACCCAATATATAAAGTTTTTAGCATTCAGAAATACACTTCTCAAAACATAGTAAAGGACTTCATCTTTTAAAATAATCTTAAGAATAACAACGCATTAATCGCTAAAAATACAAGAAAAACAATTTTCTCGCTATGTCCGCCAGTTCTTACAATCCCGCTCGAAGTCCTTTTCCATGGCCAAAATGGCATTATTCCCTCTTGAGTAAAGCTGTCTGAAACAAGATGAGAAGAATATCCCAAAAAGAAAGGCAATGCTAAAATTGGAAATATAAAAGCAAAAGCAATAGAAGCAAGAATACAAAAGCTAAAACTATGAAATACCCCTCTATGTTTTGAAAAGAATTGCAAAGGCCTGAAAAACCAATAGCGCCCATATTGTGAGCCGGGAGAATCTATATCAGGAACTAAAGAGCAAATCAAAACTACTGGAAAAAACACAAGTTTATAATTTACATGCGGAAGAAACAAAAGTGCAAACGCAAGTCCGATAGCCAGATGCGTCCTCTTTAACATCTTGATAAAGAGGACCATTGACATTTAAATTTATTGATTTTTATTCAACTTAATCAGTTTAAGTCATCACCCGTCTCTCTTGTTTATATAATATTTGTAAAATTCGTCAAATTCTTCTCTGGTAGTTCCAATCTTATCTAGAAAATGTCTTGCATTTCTGTTTGTATCTTCCTTCCTATCTTTTGTATCATCATTGCGATAATTCTCGGCAAATCCATCCATAGTTCTTTTAACTGTCTCATTCATATTTATTATAGTTAAATTATCCATCTATTCTCCAAATGCTCTAAAATATAATTAATTTTTGGTTTCAAGTTCTTTGATTAAAACATCCAAATCAACACCCTCTAATCTTTCTATGTTAAATTCAACTGTATTATACAAAGTATTACTCTTTGCGTTTCCATAAAACACCCTTTCCTCTCCAAGAAGATAGCTCTTTTTCTCAGCAAATTTATCAATGGAGAATATTTCTTCATCTATAAGCCCTAATTTGTTTATTCCCTCTCCAAAAAGAACGCTTCTTATTGTAGAGCTTCCATCATCAAGGACAATGCTAAGCAAAGCTCTCTTAAGAGGCTCAACTTTACCATGAATCTTGCACTCTCCCTCAAATGCCCTCTTTTTGCATTCAGGGCAAACTTCAAAATATCTTGGCTCAAATGCTTGCACAATTATCGCTCTTATTTTTGCATTCTGACCTGCTCTAATATCTTTTAATTTTATGCTCTCAAAAACTTTCTCTGTTAAAGCATTGTCTATTTTTTCGTTGCTTATCTTGACATTTGAGAAAGATGATAAATGCAGCTCTCCATTTCTCACATTTGCATTTGAAATTTCTATAACACTCTCCTTTGATATTTTTCCCTGTTCAATCAAGGCTATATGGCTATTATCCCAAAAAACAACTTTTGCATTTCCACTATCATCAGCAACCCTTAGATTAGCAACTTTGCCAGATCTGCCGTTTTTATTATATTCTCTTACTGGAAAAACATCAATGACCTTGCAGAGAACGTTCGCTCTTTTCATACCATTAAATATCTCATTTATTTTTAATCTAGCACTATCAAAATTTATCCCCATTTCTGCAGCAACTATCTGGGCAGCTCCCTCTTTTGATATCAATCCCGAAAGCTTTGCTTTCTTTGCTTCAACTTTCTTCTCAATTTCTTCAACACCAAGATTAGCATGTTTAGAAATCCTCTCTATAAGCTTATCATAACTTTCCATTTTGCTGAAAAATATCTTCTATTTAAAAGGATTTAGATATCGCAAAATAGGCAATAAAAAAGGTTTATATATATGAAAACACCCTCTATTTTGAGGTTAATCAAAAGGAGGTAATCACGATGGCAAAATTGACTGCATGGCTTGTAACCCTTATCGGTGTACTTTACACACTGCCTTTATTGGGACTTGATATAGGTGCACAAATAACCACATGGCTCGTAGCCTTATCATTCTTGGCTATAGGTATCGGCAAGCTTGTAAGAAATTACAGTTAAATAAACTGCAAATTTTATCTTTATTTTTTAAATTATCTATAGAGAAAGGGAATTCTACCATATATTTATAAATGGCTTCCTGTAAAAATTATAATGGCAACAGTAATAATAATTGTCAAAATTATGCCAGATTCACCATCTACAGACTTGGAAAAAATAAAAGCAACTGCAAAAAGCTCGCTAGAAAAAGAAGGAGCAAAGAACATTTCTATTGAAGAAAAGCCCGTAGCATTTGGTTTAAAATCAGTTCATGTAAAGATGGATATGCCAGAAGAGAAAGGCACAGACCT
>CAYZSY010000012.1:0-15203 GCA_964481185.1 Candidatus Woesearchaeota archaeon
GGGTGTCGGAGTTCACGCATTAAAAGGGATCGTTAGCTGGGTTAAGAACGTCAAAGAATAACCTAACGATTACTGATCAAACCGCAAATCTATCAAAAATCACGGCGTTGCGTGCACTTCAACTTGAGAAAGTTGGAGTTCCAGCGGAACGAAGTTCTGCTAGGAGAGTAATTGCACGAAAAATAAAATCAGCTCATATCGGTGAAACCTTTTTCTTCAAAAGAGAAGATGGTAATACCGAGGGAAGATGATAATTGTTAATTTAATTATTTATCCCCGTAGAGACTTAGCATTAAAATGCTAGAATAATATTTTAAAAAATATTATTAACACGCTGATCCCCAAGAGAATTGGGTGATGGTATAGTCCATACAAAACAAAACCTTAAACATATTAATGTTTGAGGCCCTGAGATATCAATCTCAGAGACATAAGTTTTGAGTATATACGTGAGACAGTTTGTATGATATCTACAAGGCGCGCATTTGTCTGAGTGGAACGAATATCTAGTACGAGAGGAACGGTATTCGGATGCCTCTGGTTTAGCGGTTGTTATGAAGCAGGCCGCGCAGCTACGCATTAGCGAATAAGTACTGAAAGCATCTAAGTACGAAGTCGTCCGCAAGACGAGACAATATAGGCCGTTGAAGAAGACAACGTTGATAGAGTTGGTGTGTAAGACCCGAGAACCCGAGGGTTTAAGCATGCAACTACTAATAGCCAACTTAAGTATAAAATCGAATATATTCATTTTGCAAAAAATGAATGTTTGAGAATCTTTGATTCTCAATATCTTCTAGAAAAAGAAATTTTCCTTCCTTCCTGCTTGCTTTCATTTTGTAGAAATAAAAGCTTGGGATATCAATACAATTGTTCGAAGCTTCGTTAGAAGCGAGGACTCGAGATATCAATCTCGTTGCTTTATTTGATTATGTCAAGATGCCTGGCATCTTGAGCATCCAAAAGTTTTAAACAAAACTTAAGAACTTTTTTATCTCAAGCCAATAATCTTCTTGGTTTCTTGATATTTTGTTTTTGTAAACTTTCTGGCGGCAGAAATGTATATTATTGGAATTGCCAACATAATCATAAAAAATATTATAGATATAACAAATAAAGTATTGTCTCCGGATAATTTGCTTTTAACAAGAAATATGGCTGCAAATGACGCAGGAACAAATCCTACTAAACTGCTCCAGAAATAATCTTTAAAATTAATGCTGGAGAGGCCTGCAGAAAGGTTTACTATCTCCGGCGGTATAATTGAAAATAATCTCAGCAAGATTATGTCTTTGAAAGCATTTTTTTTGAATTGCAAATCAAACTTCTTCACAATTCTAGATTTTCCCTCAAAATTTTTTATAAATTCTCTGCCGAGCCATCTTGCCATATAAAATGTGATAATTGCATTTAGCATACTGCCAATCACGGAATAAATTAATACTTCCCAAAAACTGAATAGCATTGCTCCCCCTATTGTTAATAATGGAAGGGGAAAGAATGAAGAGACAATAAAAAGCAGAAGAAATATTGCTGGGGCAACAACTCCATCCTGTGAAAATGCCTTAATCTCTTCATAAGGGTTATAACCTTTTATATAAAACCAAACATATGTAAAGATAAATGCTGCCACAATCAAAACAAGAATTGAAAACTTAAAACCTATCCAATCACATTTCCTTTTCATCTCTTTCTTCATATCAACTATTAGGAAAATTCCTTAAAAAATCTATCTAATAGTTAAGTTTAAAACCTCTAATCTATCAGGATATTCAAGTGAGTCGGACAGCTGATCACGGAAATATGCTATTAAATTAGCGAAAACTGAAAAATGAGTTTTTATTTCTGAGGAAGGTCCGGACATCCTCGCTATTAATTTGGCGAGTAGGGCGATATGCGAAAGCATACTCTCGCGAGGGAGAGCTCTGTTACAGAAACGGCACAGCCATCATTGAGTTATGAAACTTGCGTGGAACTGCGAGATGATGGATATGATGAAACGGCAAAATCTAACAGATTTTGACGGACTAAGATGCTATGCATCTTTGGACGAGCAACTTCGCCGATGCAACCGCCAAAGCCGCGGGCTAAGACAGATGTCAGCATGAAGAGTTTGTCGAAAGACAATCTTCAACAGAATCTGGCCTATCTCCGACTCACCTTTTTATTTTTTAATAGGGGATTTATATTGTGTACCCCTCATTTCAGATAAAGCATACTTAAATGTACTTTCAGTATGGGTGCCGCAGATATCATAATCATGACAAACCGCGTTATATTTTATCTCGGCAGTGTTGCCATCAGACGCACTTAAGCACACTCGGAGAATAAATCTCTCCTAAAACCTCTAGCCATTTATTCTTAAGATTATTTTAGTTTATAATGAAGATTGTTGAGTATTATACTATTTGAATTATATATCTTAATTTATTGTCGTTCTTGAACATTCTCGAGAACAATTCTAAAAAGATTTAAAAGTCGTGCGCGATTCCATTAAACATGGGGATGTCGCCAAGTGGGAAGGCACACGACTGAAGCTCGTGCATTCGGGGGTTCGATTCCCTCCATCCCCATTAAAACTCATTTCTTTTCAGTAACCTTTATAAATATTATAATCCGAATATAAATATGGCAAAAGAGGAGAGGAGAGACAATAATTTCGGAATAGCATCTGTTGTTTTGGGCATTGTAGGTTCTGTTTTAGGGGTTTTTGCATTCCCTGTTTTAATATCTGTTTTTGGCTTAATTTTTGGGATAGTTCAATTGAAAAAAGAAAAAAACGCATGGGCTGTTTGGGGAATATTTCTTTCTGCTTTGGGAATTATCATTTCAGTATATATAATCTGGTGGACAATCTCAACATTTTCTTCGCTTTCAGAAACGCTGCAGACATGTCAGGCAAATCCTACAGCTCCTGGATGTGCAGAATTATTTAGTTCATTGGGAATAATTGGTTAAAATGATAAATGAAAAAGGTCAACTTGAACTTTCGATAGGAACGATAGTAGTTCTTGTTATTGGAGTTTCAATGCTTATTCTTGGCATAATACTTGTAAGAAGCATAATGTGTTCAGGTCTGCAAATTACAGAGGATTTAAGCACAGGCGTTAGAAATGAAGTTAAAAATTTATTTGGAACAGAACAGATAGGAATTAAATGTGTAGGTGAAGGCGGAGCAGATGTAAAATTTGCAACTAGTGGAAGAAGAAAGCTTTTCTGCCTGATAAAATCAGACGAACAGACGGATTATGAACTAAAAGTTACAGACATAAAGAGTCTTAAGGGGGCTGCAACAGACCAGGTCCAGAAATGGGCATTAAGTAAGGAATGGGTAGGCACTGTCAGTCCTGGAAAAGAGAAAGACGCAGATGTTCTGCTTTTGGATATACCATCAGACGCACCAGCATCAACACTTCAGATAACAATCCGGGCTGAAAACAAAAATACAAACATCGCAGAAACAATTCGTTCCACAATAGATATAGTTCCTTCAGGATTTATCAGGGGGGCAATTTGCTGATTAAAAGGAAAATAGAAACATGAGCCAATATCTTGATTTTGTAGACCTTAAATACAAACCTAAAAAAACTGATTTGATTTGTCTTTTCAGGTTTGAACCTGCTCCAGGGATTTCTGTTGAGGAAGCGATAGGAAGAATCGCATCCGAATCAAGCAACGGAACATGGACAGAATTAACAACCCTGAAAGAGCATATTAGAAAAATAAGGGCGAGAGCATTTCATATTTCTGGAGATTTAGTAAAAATAGCTTATCCGATTGAATTATTCGAGCTTGGAAGCATGCCTCAAATTTATTCTTCAGTTGTCGGAAATATCTTTGGAATGAAGGCTTTGAAAAATTTAAGGATAGAAGATATTGAGTATCCTGAGATAATGCTAAAGAGTTTTCTTGGCCCACAGTTTGGAATCTCTGGAGTTAGAAAGTTTATGAAAGTTCCGAAAAGGCCTCTGACTGCAACAGTTCCAAAGCCAAAAGTTGGGATGACAACAGAAGAGCACGCAAAAGTTGGGTATGATGCATGGATTGGAGGGGTTGATTTTCTTAAAGATGATGAGAACCTCACAGACCAAAAATTTAATCGTTTTGAAGCAAGAGCAAAACTTTGCGCAAAGATGAGAGACAAAGCAGAAAAATTTACAGGAGAAAAGAAAGATTATTTTATTAATGTGAGTGCAGAAACAAACGAAATGATTAGAAGAGCAAAATTTGCACAGAGCTACGGATTCAAATATGTTATGTGCGACATTGTAACAGTTGGCTGGGCAGGCCTTCAGACTTTAAGGAACCATTGTCAGGATTCAAAGCAGGCGATTCACGCCCACAGGGCAATGCACGCAACATTTACAAGAAATCCAAAGCATGGGGTTTCAATGCAAGTATTGGCAGATTCAGCAAGGCTTGTAGGAGTAGATAATATTCACATAGGAACAGTCGTTGGAAAGCTTGTTTCTCCAAAAGATGAAGTAATGACTCTCGAAAATGAGATGAGAAGTTCAGAAATAGAAGAATTATTTAGAGAAGGAACTCTACATCAAGATTGGCATAATATCAAGTCAGTACTGCCCGTCTCATCAGGAGGCCTTCATCCAGGTTTAGTTCCAGATGTTCTGAAATTGCTAGGCAACAATTGTGCCCTGCAACTTGGTGGAGGATTGTCTGGGCATCCAAAAGGAATAAAAGAAGGGGCAAAAGCATTCAGGCAAGCAATTGACGCATTCATGGAGAAAAAAACTTTAGAAGATTATGCAAAAAAGCCAAAAAATAGAGCTCTCGCCATAGCCCTAAAACATTTTGGCCACTCTCGCCCTATTTAATTCAAAAGCATTAAATAGACTTTTTATCATCTTTTCTCATGGAAAAAACAAAGAACATAAACTTCAGAAAGCTCTGTACAACTTCTGGAAAAGATGTAATCTGCGGCAAAAATGCAGAGCAGAACGAATTAGTTGTATCTCAGTCAGGCGACGATGAGGTAATAGTTCATACAAAAGCTCCAGGCAGCCCATTTTGCAACATTAAGGGAAACGCAACAAGAGAGGATGTAAAAGAAACTGCTCTAATGTGCGCGGCTTTCTCGAAAGACTGGAAGCAGAATCATTCAGATGTTGAAGTTCATATCTTTAAGGGAAAAGATCTATTTAAAAGAGCAGATATGAAAACAGGTACCTTCAGAGTTAAAAACACAAAATCAATCAAGGCAAAAAAGGAGGATATAGAGAAGTTTCTAAAATCGGTCAAGTGAAAAAGACAACAAAATTTCAGATAGGAAAATTTGGGACAACAGAAGGTGTTATAGATTCTCTCTCGCTGGCTTTTAAAAATCACAAGCAGATTAGAATATCCGTTTTAAAAGCCTCTGGCAGAAATAGGGAGAATATAAAGCAAACGGCAAAAGACATCGTAACAAAACTAAGGGAAAAAAACGAGAATTGTGATTATAGGGTAATTGGATTTACTATAACCTTGATTAAAAAAGCAAAATAAGCAAAGTTTAAAAGCCACCAAAATCAATAATTTTAAGCTAAACGGTCGTCTCCATCAGATTTTGAATCTGATGTCTTGTTAGAACCGCTCTAGTGCTGTAAAGCACGGCTTACGTAATTCAAATGGATGTAAGATCAATTGAACCAGGAAAATATAATTCACTTCTAGCTGATGCTCTTAAGAAAATTCCCGAATTCAAGAAGCCTGAATGGGTTGATTTTGTTAAGACGGGGATTAACAAGCAGCGCCCTACTTCAGAAGAAGGATTCTGGCATAAGAGGGCAGCCTCTGTTTTGAGACAAATTTATTTTAAAGGAATAGTCGGAGTTCAAAGATTAAGAACAAGATACGGCGGAAGAAAAGACAGAGGAATGAAACCTGCAATATTCGTGAAGGGCGGAGGAAAGATAATCAGGGCAATTTTACAGCAGGCAGACACAGCAGGACTTACAGAGAAAGTCAAGGCTAAAAAATCAGGTAGGCAATTAACAAAAAAAGGACGCGAGTTCATGGAGAGTCTTGTAAAATGAGCATAAAATCATTAAGATTAGAGAAGTTGGCAGAATCTGAAGATGAATTATCGCTTAAACATCTTGTTCCAATATCTTCTGATTCAGAAGATTTAAGAATTTATAGTATAAACGGGGCTGCAGTGGTGCTTCATTATGATTCTGAGAAAACAAAAGTTATAGCAAGAATCTGTTCAGGAGATGATTTTTCAATGGGGCTGGCAGCAGAAGAATTAATTAAACAGGGCTATAAATTGGTGGGGAAAAAGAGATGAAGAAGGAATATCAGAAAAAAATTAAATTGTCAGTTGCAACAAAACATACAAAATGGGCGCCATTCTGGGCAGTCATAAGAAAATTTGGAAAAGGAAAGAGAGTTCATCCTTCAGAGCTTACAAAACACAGAAGGCACTGGAGACAGACAAAATTAAAGATTAAGCCAAGAAGAACACCTAAGAATCATCTAGGATAACAATAAAATGGTAGAAGAAAAAGCAAAAACAATTGAAAGAATATACACAATTCCCTTGAGAAGAGAATTTCTTAAGGTCCCTCAATACAGAAGAGCGGGCAGAGCGGCAAAAGCTGTAAAGCAGTTTATAGCGAAGCACATGAAAGTTCCAGAGAGAGACGTTGACAAGGTAAAAATGGATATCTATCTCAATAACGAGCTTTGGTTCAGGGGAAAAGCAAATCCTCCTTCAAGAATAAAAGTCAAAGCAAAAAAGGAAGGGGATATTGTAAGAGTTGAGCTTGTTGAAATTCCAGAACAGGCCAAGTTCCACAAGATAAAGCACGAGAAGTTCCATAAAGCAGAAGAGAAAAAAGAAGAGAAGAAGCCAGAAGTTAAAGAGAAAGTCAAGGAAAAAGCAGAAGAGAAAAAAGAGCTGGAAAAGAAAGAAGAGCACAAGAAAGACGAGAAAGAAAAGGAAAAATCTGTTGAGAAAGAGCAGATAAAAGAAGCAAAGAAAGAAAAGCTCGCAAGCAAGCACATTACAAAAGTGAAAGAAGCTGAGATAAAAAGAACTTCTATGAACAGGCATTGATGGCTCTCATTGAAAATCTAAAAAAAGACATATTAAAATTAGCAAATCCAAAACAGGCGACTCTTCTTCAGAAATTTTTCAAAACTGGAAAAGGAGAATATGGCGAGGGGGATATTTTTTTAGGGCTTAAAGTTCCAGACATAAGAAAAATTACAAAGCAATTTTCAAATATTCAATTAGATGAACTTCAAGAGCTTTTGAACAGCAAGATACATGAGCACCGTTTAGCAGCTCTTCTTATTCTAGTAGACCATTATGAGAAACATTCAGAAAGAAGAAAAGAGATATTTGATTTTTACCTCAAAAACACAAAATACATTAATAACTGGGACCTTGTTGATTTATCTGCTCCAAGTATAATCGGGCGTTTTATTTTTAATACTGGCAAGAGTTATCCAGTTAGGGTCAGCATACTATTCAAATTAGCAGAATCAGAAAATATTTGGGAGAGGCGCATAGCCATACTTGCTACCTATTATTTTATCAAAAACAATCGCTTTGATGAAATACTAGCAATATCTAAATCTATGCTAGAAGACAATCACGATCTGATTCATAAGGCAGCTGGTTGGATGCTTAGGGAAGTAGGAAAGAAAGATATAAAAGTTTTAGAAGAGTTTTTAAGGAAAAACTATAAAGATATGCCCAGGACAATGTTAAGATATGCAATAGAGAGATTTCCAGAGGATTTAAGGCAAGCCTATCTGAAAAGGGAAGTAAAATGAACATTGACATAGAAAAGATAAGAAAAGAAAAACCAATAAAGGAATTGTTAGAGTTCTCGATTATAAATATAGACAAGCCAACAGGACCTACTTCATTTAGTGTTTCTCAATTTGTTAAAAAATCTTTAAATCTAAGAAAAACAAGCCATCTTGGAACTCTAGATCCTATGGTTTCTGGAGTTTTGCCAGTTGCAACAAACAGAGCCTGTCGTTTAAACGATTATCTTATGCATCGCGATAAAACCTATGTTGGAATTATGAGGCTTCATGAAGATGTAACTGATAAAAACCTTAATGAAGAAATAGCTAAATTTACAGGGAAGATAATGCAGCTTCCGCCAGTAAGAAGCAGGGTAAAAAGAGCGTTTCGAGAAAGAGAAATAAAGAAATTTGAGATTTTAGAAAGAGACGGAAAAGATGTTTTGTTTATTGCAGAAGTCCAGGCAGGCACTTACATAAGAAAGCTTTGCGACGACATAGGAAAAAACATTGGCGGCGCCCATATGCTCGAGCTAAGAAGAATAAAAGCAGGTTTGTTTGAGGAGAAGAATTTGGTTAATC
Source organism: Candidatus Woesearchaeota archaeon (assembly GCA_964481185.1). Lineage (GTDB taxonomy): Archaea > Nanobdellota > Nanobdellia > Pacearchaeales > GW2011-AR1 > JAOAJC01. Next base: position 8,347 of record CAYZSY010000012.1, read on the forward strand.
TTTATGACTTTGAATTAGCAGTGGAAGAATACAAAAAAGGCAATGAACAAAAGCTGAGAGACATATTAATCCCTGGAGAGATTGTATCAGAAGTTCTGCAAGTTGTTCAGTTAAACCCACAAAGTTTAAAGCAGACACTTACAGGAAAACCCTTATTTGAAAAAGACGTAATAGAAAAGCCAGATAATCTCGAATCTCCATTCGCGCTCTTTTTAGGAGATAGATTCATTGGGTGCTATAAAATTACAAATGAAAAAGATATTTTCGCAAGACCAGAATTCATTCTCAATTAAATTCTCCTTATTCTCCAGAATTTATCCTCAAATGATTCATTTATAATTAAAAAAAGAGAAAAGTTTAAATATATGCATGTATACATATATATGCATGACTAAGATAATATCAATATCGGATGAAGCTTACGAGAAGCTCAAAAGAATGAAAAATGAACGCTCTTTCTCAAAGGTAATTATAGAGCTAACTTTTGAGAAGAATAAAGATAATATAATGAAATTCGCAGGAGCATTGTCTAATGAAGAAGCAGATAAAATCAAGAAAGAAATTTATAAAGAAAGAAAGACTCCTTCAAGGAGATTTAACTAATGGTCTGTCTTGATTCAGATGTATTAATAAACTTCTTAAGAAAAGATGCAAAAACAATCAGCTTAATAGAAAAGTTAAAACAGCAAGGAAAATCGTTGTCAATAACATCTGTTAACTCTTTTGAATTATTAAAAGGCATTCCCAAACTATCAAAGATGGATAAAAGTAATGTTGCAGATTTTCTGACAAATTTTAAAATTTTGGGTTTTGATTTCAATTCTTCTAAAATAGCAGCGGAGATTTTTAATGATCTGAGATCAAATGGCGAAATGCTGGACTTGGCAGATATATTAATTGCCTCAATTGCTATTTCGAATAAAGAACAATTTATTACAGGCAATTCAAAGCATTTTGAAAGAATAAAAGAATTGAAGATTGATAGCTTATAGTCCATCAGACCAAAAATCTTATAACGTTAATTTCACAAACTCAAACATGAGAGAACTAATTTATTATTCGCGGACAGCCCCCACAGCAGGAAATTACATAAAAGAAGATTTGCAGGAATCTGGAAGGATAGATATAGCCATTCATACTGTCATTGCTGCTTTTTTCTTAAGCCACAAGATAAGAACAGATGCTAAGTTGCATATGATTTTCGCAGGACCCCCGACCCCTCCAAGGCATTTAGAGATATTTCCAGTCACAGAAGGCAAGACAGGAGTTAATAAAATATATCTTGCAAAGAAAGATGTTTCATCAATTCTTAAAAAAATGCTTTACAAATACAGAGAAGGTGAAAAAAGAGAGGTTTTTCCAGGATTCTGGATTGAAAAGAGAGGGATGCTGGAGCTTGTGGAGAATTTGCACAAAGAAGGAAGAAATATTTACGTTCTTGATGCAGACGGAGAAGATATAAGAACTGCAGAGATAAAAGAAAATCCCATTTTTATCCTTGGTGACCATAAAGGTCTTCCAGCAAAAGAGCTAAAGAGATTAAAAAGGGCATGCATTCCAGTTTCAATAGGGAAAAGAGTTTATTTTGCCTCCCAGACAATCTCAATTGTGAATAATGAGCTTGACAGAAGGGAAGATGATGGTAGATTGTAGAAAGATATAAGAAATAAAATTCTATAACAAATCATAATAATGATTAAAAAGGCAAAAATGCTATTAAAGCATGGCAAAAGGTGTTTCAATTAAGTTCAGGTCGTATTCAGAGACAGTTCCAAGGATTCTTGAGCTGATAAATCTCGGAAAAGAATTAAAAAAGCACAGTAAAATTGTTCTAAAGCCATATCTGTCAATTGTTGAAGGCGAAAAAACAATAAGCACGCCCGTTGCATTTGTAGAGCAGGTCCTCCGTTTCTGTTTAGCTAATAAAAATCCCATTTCAGAGGTATTTATTGCAGAAGGAGCAGACGGTGCAGACACAACAGAATTATTTGACAAGCTGGGTTACTCGAAACTTGCCGAGAGATATTCAGTTGGATTGATAGATTTAAACAACGCGGAAGTTGAGAAAATTACAAATAAAGGTTTTATCAAGTTTTCAGAGATATACTATCCAAAATTGCTGAAAGATTCATTTGTAATATCTCTTCCAGTTCTTGCCAAGAATGAAGAAACTTCATTTGTTGGAGCTTCTTCAAATATGCTTGGAGCATTCCCTGCAAATAATTACAAGGGATTTTTCTCAAGAACAAAATCAAAGATAAGAAAGTGGCCTATAAAATATGCTATTCATGATGTCTTAAAATGCAAAGTCCCTGATTTTGCAATAATGGACTCTTCCGAGAAAGGGGTGATTCTTGCAGGCCTGCCTCATGAAATTGACAAGCAGGCTGCAAAACTTTTAGCTCTTGACTGGAAAGATATAGGGCATTTGAAGCTTATAGAAGAATCTTTCCTTGAAGAGCAGATAAAAGGGAAAAGTGAAGAAGCTAAGAGCGATGCCATTCCAAATGTTTTGAGTTAATAAAAATATAATTTTCTAGTGCAAACATATATCTCTTTCTTCCTATAATCTCCTTCCCCAATATAGTTACTACTTAGAAGTTGCATTAATAGAAAGGTTTATATAGTAATTTTACCACTATGAAGTTATGAAAAATAGAATAGTGGAACTTTTAGAAAAGCTGGGCATAGATGCGCAAAGGCTTCTATGCAGAACGGGTCTTGCCAGGGTTTATCTGGGAAGAGATAGAAACCGCAAGGAAATAGTCATAAAAGCTGCAAGAGAAGATGTCCCCGAAGATAGCAAGCAAGTCGCAACAGCGCTTTTGCTGCACGAATATGACATGAGCAAAGCTATTGGTGAGCACCCCAATCTTTGCACAGATTATCGTCTGCATGAAGCAAATATCGAAGGCGACAGGTGCTATGCCCTGTCCATGAATTACATACCTGGAAAGTCCCTCTGTGAAGAGATTGAGCAAAGCCCTCTTCAAGAGCATACATTGCTTGATGCAGTATGCGACGCTGGAGAAGGAGCGAAGCATGTTAATCAGCAAGGCGTATTGCATGGTGACATAAAACCAGAGAATATAATTGTGGATAAGAAAGGCAAAGGCACTCTTATTGATTTTGGCGCGTCAAATAGGCAGCATGAATCGTATCCAGGGATGCTTAATAGTCTTAGATTCATTACTCCCGAATATACTGCGCCCGAACAAATGATAAAAGAGGTTAGGGCTTTTACTGAAGAAGTTGATGCATATCAATTTGGTGCAACAATTATAAAATTATTGACTGGCAAAGGGCCTTATGAACTAATTGGAATTTCTGAAGCAGATCACCCGGATTATACTAGCCCAGATTATACTAGTCCGGTAGATATGAAAGAAGCCAATCCTCGTCTTGCAGAATACCCAGAGCTTGTAAAAGTTCTTGAAGAGTCAAGAAGAATTATACCAGGGGCAAGGCCCTCAATTGACAATATCGTTGGCATTGTACGCAAACATACGAAATTTCTTAAAGCTACTAAAAGAAAGATATTGCCTGACAGAAAACTAAAATCGTTTGAGCCTCTCTCTTTTTTAGAAGTGCTTTAAGAGATTAGTAAACTATATTAATCTTCTTTTATTTTTCTTATCATGAAAAAAGCAATAAGGTTATTCATAAGCGGAACAGTTCAAGGAGTTTTTTTCAGGCGTTTCATAAAGGATAATGCTGATAAGAACAATGTAAAAGGTTTTGTAAGAAACCTCGAGGACGGCAGATTGGAAATATTTCTTGAAGGTGACAAGGAAAAGGTTGACAACATGATTGCAATATGCAAGCGGGGTCCTGCACACTCAAATCTAAGAAAGATAGAAGAAAAAGAGGAGAATCTTCAGGATTTCAAAGAGTTTAAGATTCTCGGAATCTAAAGATATTTAAATCGCCCTTATTTTTTCCTGTTATGTCGCGTCAAGACGAAATACAAAACGAGAGGTTAAAGAAGTTAAAAGAGCTCAGGGCTCAGGGAATAAATCCTTATCCATATTCTTACGATGTTAAAAATTTGTCCTCGGACTTGCATGAAAAATACAAGAAGATAAAGAATGGTGAGAAAACAAAAGATTCTGTAAAAATAGCTGGAAGAATAATGGCAATAAGAGATATGGGCAAGATAACTTTCTCTTCAATTCAGGATTCTGCAGGAAAAATTCAGGTAATTTTGCAGGAAGGAGATAGTCCGGAGAAAGTTATAGAATTCTTTAAAAAATACGCAGATTCAGGGGATTTTTTCGGGTTTGAGGGAACAATATTGAGAACGCAAAGGGGAGAGCTTTCTGTTTTAGTAAAAAAAGCAGAGCTTCTCTCAAAATCCATATTCCCATTGCCTGAAAAATGGCACGGACTTCAGGACAAGGAAGAAAGATACAGGAAGCGATATCTTGACTTATTAATTAACCCAGAAATCAAGGAAGTCTTTTTAAAAAGAGAGAAGATAATAGATTCAATAAGAGAATTTATGAAAGCCAAAGGGTTCAGGGAAGTTGACACACCTTATCTCCAGACAATCTATGGTGGAGCAGAAGCAAAACCATTTAAAACCCATCTTAACGCTCTAAATATAAACCTCTTTCTTGCAATATCTCCAGAGCTTCATTTAAAGAGGCTAACTGTTGGCGGGATGGACAAGGTTTTTACAATAGCAAGAAACTTCAGAAACGAAGGAATTGACAAATGGCACAATCCTGAGTTTACAATGATGGAGGCATATCAGGCTTATGCAGATTACAACGACATGATGTCTCTTTTTGAAGAATTATATGAAGATGCATGCAAGAAAGTTCTCGGAACAACAAAAGTCAAAATAGGAGATACAACTCTTGATTTCAAAACTCCTTGGAAAAGAATGACCATGGCAGAAGCAATAAAAAAATATGCGGATATAGATGTTTTAAAGATGGATGAAAAAGAGCTTTTGGATTTTGCAGAGGAAAAAAGAATAGAATATAAAGACAAAAGCTGGGGCATGCTTATCATATCAATCTTCGAGCATCTCTGTGAAAAAGAAATAATTCAGCCTACTTTTATCATCGATCATCCCAAAGAAACAACCCCCTTGTGCAAATTGCATAGAAAAGATTCAAGATTAATAGAGAGATTTGAACCTTTCTGCATGGGAATCGAGCTGGGCAATGCATATTCAGAGCTAAACGACCCGATATTGCAAAAAACTCTTTTGAAGGAACAGCAGGATAAGCTAAAGAAAGGAAATGAAGGAGCTCATCCATATGATAGCGATTTCGTAAATGCCCTTGAAGTAGGTCTTCCTCCAACAGGAGGTCTTGGAATGGGAATAGACAGAATGATAATTCTCTTAACCGGACAACAAAGCATAAGAGATGTTATTCTATTTCCATTTATGAAACCAGAGGTTAACGAAGAAGCCAAGAAAAAATCAGAAGAACCAAAAAGGGAAAAAGAAAAGATAAAAAAGTCTAAGAAATAAGATGGCAGCAGATATAAACTTAATAATAAAAAGCAAGGTAAAATCAACAGTTCCGGATTTGCAGGTTTCTAGCGATGTTCCAGACGCACTTAATAAGAAAGTTTTAAAAATTTTACAGGAAGCAGCCGAGAGGGCAAAATTGAATGGTCGGCGTACTTTGCAAGCAAAGGATCTCTGAATAAACTTGTTTCACATTGTTCCAGATTGTTTCAAGAATTTATTAAATAGTTATTTTCATATACATAATCATGAAAAACAAACAAATAACTGAAAGGAGGTTAAGATAGGAAAGAATGAATACAAAACTATTCGCAATATTAGCTTTCACTTTAATGGTGACAATGCTATTTGCAACAGCCTCTGTTTATGCAGATGAAGCATCTGCCGAAACAGATACGACTCTAACTGCGGAGAGTAGTGCATCCGAGGTAGAAGTTGATAGCTCAACGTCTGCAGAGATAAACGATAATCTTGAGGGCAGTGCTTCCGGCACGAAAATCGGCTGGGAAAACATAAAGCTCTGGTTTACTCTCAATAATGAGAAGAAAGCAGCCCAGGAGCTGAAAATTGCCAGATTAAGATTAATCCAGGCAAAGATAGCTGCCCAAAACGGCAATACAGAAGCAATGCAAGCTGCTCTTGATGCCCACGACAGGCTCATTGATAAGATTAAGACAAGAATTAATCAGATTGATGGCGAGTCTACTGGAAAAGGAATAAGGGCTTCGGCAGAGAAGTTGGTCGGGCTTGAAAGGGCAATTGAGGTTCATGAAGCAAGAATATCAAAGCTTAATGAAATTCTCGCAAACACCAATCTAACAGACGAGCAAAGAGCCAAGATCGAGGATAGACTATCAAAGCTTGAAGACAACACAGAACATCTTAGAGATGTTGAAGCCGAGAAAAAAGATAAGCTAAAGACAAAACTAAGGGCTGTTGGAAACATGACTGAAGATGAAGCAGAAGCTGCAATCGAAGAGATTGAGAACGCGCAAAATCTTAAGAATGTCAAAAAATCTGTTGCCGAAGTCAAGTTGGCGAGAGCAGAAAATGCAATTGCCAAAGCCAAGGAAAGAATAGCTAAAGCAGAAGAAGCTGGCAAAGACGTTTCCGCAATTAAAGATAGGTTGGCTAACGTTGAAGGAAAACTTCAGAACATAAAAGCAAAAGTTGATGCAAGGCTCAATACAAAACTAAGTGCAAGCGCATAAACATAATTTTTATTTTTTTTATTTTATTTTTTGCAGACAAATTAAGAAAGCTCGCAAAGCTTGTCTAATTTGTACAAGCTCATTTTCTTAATACCATACTTCTTTATGTGTTTATCTGAAATTCCCAAGATTTTCTTTATATATTTTTTATTTATTCT
>CAYZSY010000012.1:15213-19620 GCA_964481185.1 Candidatus Woesearchaeota archaeon
CGATAATTATTTTCTTACCGCTATCAAGCGGCAAGCTTTGCTTGTCCATTTTTTATTTATTCTGTCTCTTGTCATACATTGATGAGCAAGTTATATTTTATCAAACTTTCTGTCTAATCCAATCATAAAGAAATTTATATAAACCGCTTATTCTTTCACAGGTTATGAGCAACAAATCAAAAGGCTCAAAAGCGGAGAGGGAACTTTTAGATATTCTAACTCAAAATGGCTGGAGAGCAGCAAGAGTTGCCGGTTCTGGTGTGAATGATAACTCTCCATGCGACTTAATTGCTGCAAAACTCGGCAAGAGAGGATTTGTAATAGAAGCAAAATCTTCAAAGAAAACCTCAATTTATATAACAAAAGAGCAGATAAACGATTTTGTAATGTTCTCCCAGATAATTGGGTTAAATCCCGCAATAGCCCTGCGCTTTAACAGAGAAGGTTGGTTTTTTATCTCTCCCAATCAGCTAAAAGACACAGGAAAATACTGGGTTGTCTCATTGGAAACAGCAAAGTCTGAAGGAAAGCGTTTCGGGCAGTTTTTCGAGGAGTAGATGTGGCAGATATATAAACTAGCAAGTTTAGAATAGACGATGAACACATCCTCATTCAAACTATCTTTTGAATTCTTGGATAAAAGGCCGAAAGAAGCATGGTTAGCTTTGCCTATAAATGATAATTCTCAGAAGATTAAAGGAATACAATTTTCTAAAAGACCATCAAATGTCGTAAAAAGTAAGTTATATTCTTATACATATTACAAAGACCTTTCATCAGATATAAACTTCAGTTTTATATTAAAAACAAGAATATATTCTTCTTATAAGGATAATTCAGACATCTCAAAATATCTTAAAGATAATGATTGGGTGCAATTAGAATTGACAAAGAATATAGCCGAAAAACTAAAGACTCCGAAGAACGTCTTTAATTGGGTTATAACAAATATCTCTTTTCCAAAAGACCTCTCCAGATACTTAAAAGATTTAAATGCAATAGAAAAAGTTGAAGATATATTAAAAAATAAAGAAGCTGAATGCACTGGAAAGAGTTTACTTTTTGTATCTTTATGCAGAAATATAAACATTCCGGCTAGAATGGTTCACGGTTACTTTGCAGAGCAAGGCAATATCAATTTAAGGCATGCACAAGTTGGCAAAGATAGTTTGCAATTGCATACTTGGGCGGAGTTTTACAATAAAGGAAAATGGATTCCAGTTGATTGTCAATTAAGTCAAGATACAAAAAATATATATTTTGGTTACATGCATGAACCTAGAATTGTTATTTCAAAAGATATGAATTTTAAGCTTCTAAACAACAGTGAAATTATTCAGATTTGGCAAATTGGAGAGACAAATCCAAAAAGTATAAATACTAGAATAATCCTAAGTAAATTATGAGAGTTATTCAGATAAAAGAAGCAAGAAGCCTTTACGGCAAAATTGCTGAAGGGAGTGAATCCGATAGAGAAGTGAGCACTCTTCCAAGTTGTATTTGCAGAGGTACCTGCATTTGTAATGCAACGTCTAGTACCAGACCAGAGCTTTATAAGTTAGATATACGAAAAATAAGGGATGGGAAAAGAGTAAATCCTTATAATGGACACTCTTAAACTATCAAAATTTACTTATATATTTCCAACTGATAATAGAGTAGTTTTATTTCATTCTTTATTACTCAAGAAAGCGTTTTTATCTAACGCAGAATATGAAGAATTAAAAAGATGTCTAAAAGAAGGTGTTTCAAGTTCTAATTTATTCAATGACCTGCATAATCTTGGTTTTCTAAATTCTGGAAGTGAAGATGAGAAAGTATATCAGCAGGCACAGAAAGTGGTGGCAGATTGGCAATTAAGAACTCTTTTTTTAGTCACTACTGATAACTGCAATTTTAATTGTAAATATTGTTTTGAGAATCTTGGTAAATATTCTAAAAATCAAAATATGGATATAGAGACTGCAAAATCTGCGATAGACTCATGGACTGAAGAAGTAAAGACAACTGGCGGGACTAAAACTATTTTTATATATGGTGGAGAGCCACTAACAAATCAAAAAACATTAACTTTTAGTGTTGAATATATAGACTATCTAAAAAGAAAAGATAAATTAAGCAAGCCGATTAATATTAATGTCATAACAAATGGTTCTCTAATTACAGATAATCTTGCCAAGTGGGCAAAACCCCATGATGTTGCTTTTGGTGTTTCATTGGATGGGTTCGAGCATAACCAAAATCTTATGCGAAAAGATAAGAACGAAAAGGGAACATTTACAGAAGTAATAGGAGGCATTAAAACTCTTCGCGATAATGGGCTGGAATACTCAATTCTTTGTACATTAGGTCCGCATAATATCGGAGAATTGGAAAAAATCTGCCAGTTTTTTATAGATAATCTTGGAGCAAAAAATATTAATTTTACATTGCCTCTAAATCAAATAGGCAAGGGTTATCCATTTGAGCAAACAGTTCCATTAGACCTGCTTGTAGAAAAGATAGTATCTGCTTCAAAAATAATAAGAAATAAAGGTGCATATGAAGGAACATACTTCAAGCATATAATGCCTTTTGTAGAAGAAAAACTGTTTAGGGGAGAATGCGATGGCGCTGGTTCTCAAGTCGTGGTAACGCCAGAGGGGAAAGTTGGTCCTTGTCTGGCTTTTATGGGGGATGATAGATTTTTAGAATATCAAAGACAAGGCAAATTTAATTTTAATATAAAAGAAAGACCATTATTTCAGAGATTTGCTAACGGAATAGCTTTGGCTATGCCAGAATGCAATGATTGTCCAGCTTTAGGTATATGTGGTGGAGGTTGTATGTATAATAGATATCTCAAGAATGGAAAATTAGAAAGCAAGGATGAATATTTCTGCGAATTCACAAAAAAGTTACTTTCAAATTTTATTAGCGAATTAAGTGAAGAGTATGCTAAGGATATAATTGAATTTTAGATAAATCTCAGCCCTCAACAGCTCTTACAGCGGCGCTGCACTCTCCAGGATTTGGCTCATTTCCATAAGAGTCTCTGCACTTTATGTAGTAAATTATATTTGGCTTCCATTCAACATAGCTGTTTGTCTTTATGTTTGAATTTGAATAAATCGCCTTTAGACCATCATCAAACTTGAAGTTGCACCCAGTTAATGAATAAACACATTCAGCATCTTCATCTGTTACTATCTTAAGACCAACTCCCTCTTCTTTGTATATTCTTGCTACTTTTGGAGGCAGAGTATCAGAAAATACCTTAAAGCTTGTTTGTGCCTCCGCGCTGTTTCCTCCCAAATCAGTGCATCTGAAATAATATTTGTAATCTCCATTAGTTAACTGCAGTGTTTGTTTGTGCTTGAAGTTATTTGTCTCAAACATTTGCACATAGCTGTCATTTGTTCCTAATGGAGAGAAGAAGCAGAATGCTTTTCCTTCTTCAGCCCCGTTTGCTGTTTCAAGCTCAAGCTCAACATTTACAGATGATGTTCCTCCAGTTACAGTTGAATTAGGGCTAACGCTTATTATGTTAAGCTCCTGGCTTCCCTTCAAAACATATTCGTAACTCTGTACCATTACATTTCTCTTGCTCTCTTCCACTCCAGGCTGGTCCTTGCATCTGAGATAATATTTATTGTCAGCATTATTCTTTATGCCTGTTAGATTTGTATTGCACACCCAAGTCATTATCGCATTTCTTGCCTCTGGTAGTGTTGCACAGCTCATTTTGTTTTCCATATCTGCATAAGATTTGCTCTCAACACTCCATTTGCATTCTGCAGGCTCATTAACATAAACTTCAACATTTGCAGTTTGTGTCCCAAACTTTACAGGATTTCCTGAAGCTATTGAAGTCCCTTCTATGCTTGGAGGAGTTGTATCTGGTGACTTGTCAACGCAGAACTTTATTGAATAAGCATCAACATTGTAATTTCCATTTGCATCTCTGCATCTTACAAATAACTGAGAAGTTCCATCATTTTTGAATATTGGTGATATATCTTCTGGGTTATTAAAATCAGCAGGTCCTGGAAGCCTCATTTTTAGTGTGTGGTTGTAAGATGAATAGCTCTCTCCAAAATAATATTGCATGCTATCAAAATCACTCGTAATGTTCCAATCTATCTTGCATTGTGCAGGCTCATTTGTGTTTATTCCAAACTGAAGAGGTGTGAATGCATTAAGGCATCCATTGCCTGCAGAGTTTCTTGTTATTTTAACACCAAGTGCAGGAGGTCTTGTGCTTGTATCGCTTATATAGCTCAAGCCAGAAGGAGATAGTGCATTAACAGAAGGAGTTATTGTTGGCGAGGTAGAATCTCCTCTGTTTACCCATGTGCATAATTCTTTTCCAGGAGCTTCTTTGTTAAGAAGCTGGCATGCCTGCCCTAATGCCTTGCATCTATATTC
>CAYZSY010000013.1:0-19426 GCA_964481185.1 Candidatus Woesearchaeota archaeon
ACATAACTCCAGAGCTTATAAAGAAAAAAGAGCCAGCTTATCTTCTAGTTAGAAAGTTAGAGATTGAAAAAGAAGCGCCACAAATTCCAGATAAAGCACAGCTTTTTGAATTAAAAGACAAAATAGTCAAGATGGTTAAGGAAGGAGAAAAAGATGGCGGGGCAAATATAGAACAGATAATACTTGATTTGAAAGAATCTCCAGACCTAATAAACCAGGAAATAAAAAAACTTCTTGAAGATGGCGTAGTTTACGAGCCTCGCCCAGGCAAAATCAGGTATCTCGGCTGATAAGCCAACGAATAAAAAAACAGCTCCTTTGCAAAGAAGAACCATACAGAGAAGATTATGCTATAATTCTTAAGCGATAGACAAATATTATCTTCTCTTTTCGCCTTTTCTTTCCTTATTCAATCTTAATGTAATCCAAACAAGAACAATAAACACAAGGAACAAAAGCAAAAATCTCCATACTGTTGTGAAATTTCTCCAATTGACTACAGTTCCGTAAAATATTGCCCAAATTCCAGAGCCCATAAGCGCACTTCCAACAGGTTCTATGCTCAAGACAAAATATCCTGTAATAACTGCCAAAATAGCAACTATAAGCGAAATTACAAACACTATCTTTGAATGTGATAAAGCTGCTGCCTCATACTCTTTGTTGCAGAAATTACACTCTTTAAATTCTGTTGCACATCCTGTTACATCATACCCGTAAACAGGCAATCCTCCCTGATTATAGCACTGAGTTTCATTGTTACGAATTTTTTGAGAGACAAAGCAATTTTGCTGAGCAATTACTGGAGAGGTCTTTCCCATAAAAACCGTTTGATTGCAGAAAATCTCATAAAGTGGGGTAGGATAGAATGCCTCAAAGCCCTGCCACAAAACCAATGCAAAGACAATTACAATTCCAACCCCAAGAACCAAATTCTTCACATTCATAAAGGCAAATATACAATCAACTTTATAAAGTTAGCTAAATCCACAGGTTTATGGAGTCATATGAAAGCCTATTGAGAGAAGCATACAAGAAAGTAAAGGTAGTTAAAACAGGTGGAGAGAGATTTGAAATTCCAAAAGTAGAAGGTCAGATATCTGGAAAGAATACAATTATAACAAACATCTCTCAAATTGCAGGATATTTACGAAGACATTTGGACCACCTAGCAAAATTTCTTCAAAAAGAGCTTGCAGTTCCTGGAAAAATAGAGGGAGAGAGATTAATCCTAATTACAAAACTAAACTCCCAAAAAGTAAATGATAAAATAGAGCAATATGCAAAAGAATTTGTTATATGCCCTGAATGCAAAAAGCCAGATACAGAGATAGTCGCAGAAAAAGGAGTAAAATTCAAAAAGTGTCTTGCTTGCGGCGCAAAATCTCCAATCAGGTACCATCTTTAAAATGATTCCAGAAAATATAAAAAAACTATTGAAAAGATGGAAAGTAATTCACCTATCAACTTCTTCAAAAGAGGGTATTCCAAACTTAATTGCAGTTGAATGCTGCGGAGTAGTCAGCGACAAAATTTTAATTGCTGACTGCCACTTTGGAAAAACCAAAAAGAATCTTGACGAAAACAAAAGAGTTGCAATTCTGACAGAAAATAATAAAGAGCATTATCAAATAAAAGGCATCGCAGAATACCAAACCTCTGGAAAATATTTTGATAAAATAGTTAAAATGTTAGAAGGCACAGGATATCAGGCAAAGGGGGTAATTGCAGTGTCATGTGATGAAATTTACGATTTAGATAAATATACTAAAGTTTTGTAAAAATGTTTGTAAAAATACACAAATCATACAGAACTGTTGTTGCAATCTGCGACTCAAATCTTATAGGGAAGAAATTTGACGAAGGAAAAAAGCAACTGCATCTAAGGGAGAATTTTTATAAAGATAAAGAAGTTTCGAAAGAGGAGCTTATTAAGACAATGAAAAGACAATTGCTTGAAGACGCCTGTTTTAACATTGTAGGAAAAGAGTCAATAACTATTGCTCTGGAAGTTGGTATAATAAAAAAAGAGGGAGTTCACAAGATAAAAGGCGTGCCTTTTGCTCTTGTTCTTTTATAAAATGACTAAAACTCTTCAAATGTCAAGCATAAACAAAATAAAGCATAACAAAGAAGCTATTGAAAAGAAAATTGGAGTAAAAATAACATTCAAAGGCAGAACAATAGAAATAGAAGGAAATCCTGTTGAAGAATACGAAGCAGTCACGATTCTCGAAGCATTGGATTTTGGCTTTGCCCTTAAAGATGCAATAAGACTGACCGACGAAAACGTAATATTCCGAAAACTGCCTATAAAACACTTCACAAAAAGAAAGAATCTTGAAGAAGTAAGAGGAAGAGTAATAGGAACCAAAGGAAAAACAAAAAGGAATGTAGAAGATGTTTCCGGCTGTGCTGTCGCATTGCACAACAACACAGTAGGAATAATCGGTCCTGCAGAGAACATAGAAGAAACAACAACAGGAATAAAAAATCTTATAAAAGGCTCAAAGCAGGCAAACGTCTATCGCTTCCTAGAAAAGATGAACACTGCAAAGCGAGAAAAGCTGTTCTTCAAATAATCCAAACCAATAACTTTTAAACTCGAAGGTTTGCTAACCAAGAGTTAAAGATTATTATAAAACAATCTTTAAATAAGCATTTTATCTCAAAATCTTATGTCCCCGTAGCTCAGTCCGGCTAGAGCATTCGGCTGTTAACCGAAGGGTCGCTGGTTCGAGTCCAGCCGGGGACGTTTCATTCATAAATATCTAGAACAATCTCCAGAGTGCAAGTCCGAATAAAATCAGAAGAATCAGGCCAATAATAATCAACAAAATTTTCTTGTTCCTTATCTCTCTTTCCTTTCTTTCATAATATCTTGCATATCCTCCTTTAATTTCTCTCTTCAAATCCTCGCTAATCTTTTCTTTATCATTCTTTCCGTACTTAAATTTCACCAGCCCGCCTGTCTGCACTTCCTCTGCCATCTAATTGCGAAGGAACAGAAGTTATTAAATTTTTACCAAAAATCTCTCCGTTCTTGAATTTAAATATATCAATAAGCTCCCCATCCCATTGTCTATGTTTTACTCCAACTTCGTCAAACATCATAATAGTTCTTTTTGTATGCTCCGCCCATTTTTCAGCATTGGCATCATCCCATTTTTTATCAGTTACAACTTCTATTATTCCAGACTGAACGGCTCCTCTTCCGCAATCCATGCAGGGCATACCATTTGTATACATTGTGCACCCCTTTAAGGAAACCCCCATTAAAACAGCATTAAACATACCATTCCTCTCTCCGTGCTCAAACCAATAATATTTTTCAGGTCTCTCCTGCCTTTCTGGAAGATAGTCATTTAATCTTCTTGGAAAACCATTATATCCTGTTGACCTGATTTCCCTGTCAGGTCCTACAAAAACCGCACCTATATGGGTGCTCATATCCTTGCTCCTCATTCCAGCGAGATAAACCATAGTCATGAAATAGCTGTCCCAATCAGGCACCCTTGGCACAATTATATCTCCCATTTTGCAATAAAATATGGGTGCCTTTTAATCATTATTGTTGTCAATCGCTTATTTTTTATAGTCTATATAACAAAATATCAATATGAAATCAAGAAAGCAAAGGACAGTTCTTTTAGCTCTATCCGGTGGAGTAGACTCAGCAGTTTCAGCACTCCTGCTGAAAAAGCAGGGCTATAATGTAATCGGATTGTTCATGCAGACATTCAGGGAAGAAAATAAAGCAAAAAACAAGTGCAAGAGCAATTCTGCAATGACCGACAAGAAAATGGCAGAGATTATTGCAAAAAAGCTCAAAATAAAATTTATCTCAAGAGATTACAAGAAAGAATATTACAAAGAGGTAATTCTTCCCATGATTAAAGATTATAAAAAAGGATTAACCCCAAACCCGGACATAGAATGCAATAAGCTTATCAAATTCCCATATCTATTAAGAGAAGCAGAAAATCTTGGAGCAGATTATATTGCAACAGGGCATTATGCTAAAATTCTAAAAACAAAATCAGGCTTCCATCTTCTCCAAGGAAAAGATAAAACAAAAGACCAGTCCTATTTTCTCTATGAACTAAATCAGAAAATACTATCAAGATTAATCTTTCCAATTGGAAATCTAACAAAAAAACAAATAAGAAGAATAGCAAAAAGAAACGATTTTCCAAACTGGAATAAGCCAGGCACAACAGGCATCTGCTTCCTTGGCAAAACAAATGGAATAAAACCATTTCTTGAAACAAAAATAAAGCAGAAAATAGGAAAGATTTTCTCACCAGAAAATAATTTTCTTGGAACTCACGAAGGTTCAGTTTATTATACAATAGGCCAGAGAATAGAGAATCATCTTGGATTAAAAATAGAAAAGCCGAAAGAACATGCCCAGGACAGATATTATATAGTAGAAAAAAGAAAAGATAACCTAATTATAGCTGGCCCAAAGGGGCATCCATCTTTGTTAAAACGAGAAATAATAATACACAATCTCCATCAGATAAATCCAAAAGAAAAAATACCAGATTCCAGGCTAAAAGCAAGAATCAGGCACCTCGGGCAGTTTCACACTGGAAAATTAAGAAAAGAAGGAGACAAATATGCCTTCATATTCCAAAAGCAAATAGAAGCAATAGCAGCAGGGCAGTCAATAGTTTTGTATAATAAAAACAAAGTTATTGGCGGCGGAGAGATGCGAAACAAACCTTAAATATCTCTCTTTCTTATTAAAACCATGAACTTTGATAAAATAATTGAAGAAAGGCACTCCACAAAGACATTCAAGCCAAGAAGAGTTCCTTATAGCGATATCATAGATGCAATAGATTCTGCAATAAAAGGCCCATTCGCGGGCAATATTAACAATCTTAAATTTATCATTGTAGAAGATGAAAAAACAATCAAAGCTCTTGCAAAACACTCGAATCAAACATGGATAAACGAAGCCCCTGTGCTGATTGTCGTTTGCGCAGATGACATAAATCTCGAAAACCAATATGGAAAAAGAGGTAATGATTATTCAAGGCAGCAGGCAGGTGCAGCAATAAACACTTTTATGCTAAAACTGACAGATTTAGGAATAAACTCCTGCTGGGTAGGTGAATTTGATTATGAAGTAATTAAAGAGATTCTGAAAATACCTCAAAACATCCACATCGAGGCAATAATTCCGATTGGATATGAAAAAGGAAAAGCAAAAAAATCAAGAAAGTTGGAACTTGAGTCTGTTCTAAGATGGGAAAGCTGGGATAACACAAGGCGTCCAACAATGTTTGAAGAGCCAAATATATATCATAAATAAAGAGCATGCCTAAAAATCAAGAAATATCTAAAATATTCTATGAAATAGCAGATATTCTTGCAATGAAGAATGTTGAATGGAAACCTATAGCATACAGAAACGCAGCAAGAACAATTGAATCTCTTAAAGAAGATATAGAAAAAATATACAAAAAGAAAGGGCTTAAAGGATTAGACAATATTCCAAATATAGGAAAAGAGCTCACAAAAAAGATAGAAGAATATATTCAAACAGGCAAAATAAAAGAATATGAAACTCTTCTTAAAACAATACCAGAACATATAAGAGAATTAATGAAAATTCCAGGACTTGGTCCAAAAAAAATAGAAAAACTGCGCAAAACTCTTAAAATAGAAAATATAATACAGCTCGAAAAAGCAGCAAAAGAGCATAAAATAGACAAAATTTCAGGATTTGGAGAAGAATCCGAAAAAGACATCTTGGATGCAATCCAGCTTGCAAAACAATCTCCTGGAAAGATTTCATTAAAGAAGGCAGAAAAAGAAGCAAACAATATATTAAATCAATTAAAAAAGATAAAAGCAATAGAAAAAATAGAAACTGCTGGCTCAACAAGAAGAAAAAAGCCCTTTGTAAGAGATATTGACATTCTTGCATCCTCAAATGAGCCTGAAAAAGTTACAAATGCTTTTGCAAAGATAAAGGGGATTAAAAAGGTTTTAGGAAAAGGCGCAACAAAAGCTACTATTATCCTAAAGTCCGGCATTCAAGCAGACTTGAGAGTTATAAAACCAGAATCTTGGGGAGCCGCTTCTCTTTATTTTATAGGTTCAAAAAATTATAACATCTCACTTAGAAGAATCGCGATAAAAAAAGGCCTCAAGCTAAATGAATACGGTTTGTTTGATAAAAAAACAGGAAAAATGTTTCCCTCAAAAACAGAAAAAAAAATAACTAAAAAGCTCGGCGTTCCATTGTTAAAACCCGAAGACAGAGAGATGTAAAAGATTGTTAAAATCTTTTCTTGTAAATATTGTCGTGATGATCAAAGTCTACAAACTCCACAAGATTCATTGTTTTGTTGAATTTAAAAATTAAAACAAAATGCCCGACTTGTACTCTCTTAAAATCTTTCAAATCGTGCCTTAAATTCTTATAATGCTCAACATCATACGAATTAATAATCTCGTCAATCTTATTCATAACTTGTTCATAACTAGACTTATCTTTCTTGAAAAGCTTGTCCAGAATTCTGTCTAGGTTCTTGCTTGTTCTGTAATTATGGGGCATCTTACCTCTTCTCTATCTTCTTCCTTAATTGCACAATAGAGTCAAAGGTCTTCCCATATCCTTCTTCCTCTATCTTCTGCAATTTTCCAAGATATTCGGGTCTCAACTCCGGCTCAAGAAAGCTCTCTTCATATGTTTTCGCAAGAAAGGCAATCGCCTCGCTCTTATTCTTCATACCATATTTTGCCTTAATTATGTTCAATATCCTGTCTTCTCGTTCTCCGATGCTTATTATGTTCTGTATCATTTCATTACCTATAATTATCTATAATAAAACATTATATTTCATTATATTTAAACCTTTCTACAGAACTAGTATCGTATAAACTTAAAATCAAAACCTTGCTAAGAAAGGCTAATCCTCCAGTCCTTCTTTTGCATTTGCGGCTCTTGAGGCCTTTTTTATTAAATCGTCCCTTTTCATAGCTTCAGAATAACTCTTGCATCCAGCATCCAGAGCAAGTCTAGCCCAATAGGTTAGAAGATAATCTATCTCTCCACCATGATAATTAGATCTATAATGCCAGCTAAAAGTTCTACTTCCGTTTTCTAAAGATTCAGAACATATTATAACCGGCCTTCTGCCCATGACTGCTCTTTTCAAATAGCGGTCAAATGATTCTCCTACACCATATACCATGTTTATACTGCACTTAAATGATTTAAAAATGTTCGGATAAAAATAAAAAGAAAAGGAAGCCAAAAAGCAAAATAAATCTTGCTTCCTTCTGATTGTTAGGTGCTTACAAACTTACCTGAAGACCTCTATGCCCAAATCAGACATTTCGTTTTGGGTCTTGGCTCTTTCAGCTTCATAAGAACGTCTTCCCATAACATATGGTGATTTAACTCCAGTCATTATGGTAATAACTCTTACTTTGTTGGCAAATTCTTTGTTGACTCTAGCTCCAATGATAACTTGTGCATCAGGAGAGATATTTTCGGTTACTAATTCTCCAACTCCTGCAAACTCCTCCAATTTGAAGTCTGGTCCGCAGGTTATGTGAATTAAAGCTCCTGTAGCACCCTTATAATCAACATCAAGCAATGGATGAGTTAAAGCTTGTTTAACAGCTTCATCCACTCTTGCAGTTGTATCGCTCTCGCCAACTCCAATTACTGCAACATCTCCGTTCTTCATAATAGCAGAAACGTCAGCATAGTCAAGGTTAATCAACGATGGCAATGTGATTGTTTCAACTATACCTTTTATCATTGTAGAAACAAGCTCGTTTGCTACTGCAAATGCCTGCTCCATAGGAAGATTTCCAGCAATGTCTACAAGTCTGTTATTATCAATTACGATAATAGTATCTGCAACTTCTGTCAATTCTTGCAAGCCAAACTCAGCTTTTTCAATTCTTGCCTTCTCACACTCAAATGGCATTGTGACAACGCCTATAACAACTGCTCCCGACTCCTTGGCCAATTGTGCCACTACAGGAGATGAGCCTGTTCCTGTGCCTCCACCCATTCCAGATAAAACAAAAACCATGTCAGCGCCGCCAGCAGCTCTCTTTAATTCAGAAACGCTTTCTTTTGCAGCTTCCCTACCTTTATTTGGATAACCTCCGCAGCCAAGCCCCCTCGTAAGCTCCTTACCGATCAGAATCTTCTCATCGGCTTTGGTAATACTCAAGTGCAAAGCGTCAGTGTTTACTCCATATATAGTTGCGCCGTTTATGCCTTTATTAAAAAGCCATGTTATTGCGTTGCATCCCGCACCACCGCACCCAAAAACCTTGATGTTCGCCTTTCCAGCCCTTAGTTCATCAAAATTAATGCTGTGAGTTTCTGCGTTCTTCAGCGCCTCTTTTGCAAAATCTAAAACCATCTTTCTCTTTTTTTACACCTCCTTTCATATATTTAATGATTTATCATGTAGAAATTAGTTTAAATATTTATTTATACAAAAGAATATCCCTAAAAACTGATGAAAATAATTAATTTATAGATTTTTTAGTCTTTTTTCAAACTCTTTTTGGTCTCCAACGTAAGGGTTTTCTCTTAGCTGCAAGAATATCTTTGTCAGAACAAGAAACTTTTTCCATCTCTTTATCAAAGCTCTCAGTCGTATACACTGCATAAGCCATGACAAATTAATATTCTTATTACTTTTAATCTTTCCTATCAAAATTCTATATATTCTCTAAAATATTCAACTTGCAAACCTCAAGGATGCAAATCCTTGATGGCCATCAAGAACTGAAAGTTCTTGAGGAGTTGAATGAGACTGGAAAATTCATATTTTTTCTAGACCTTCAGATTTATAATCTGAATGGGCTGGAGAAAATCTTAAATTTTCTCCAGAATTTCTGCTTTCAACCCGACCTGCATGCACAACTTAACAAATCTTTGTGCATCTTCCAAAGTTCCTGCGACTCCAGCTCCATAATGCATTGGAATTACAACATTCGGGCTTATTAAAGAAGCAACTTCTGCAGCTTCTTCTGCAGTCATCACGTAAGTTCCAGAGACAGGAAGCAAAGCGACAAATTTATTCCCGTCTTTTCCATATCCTGAAAGCTTTGACATCTCAGGAATTTTGTCAGAATCTCCTGCATGATAAACAACCACATTCCCCATTTTTATGATGTAGCCCATCCAGCCCTCGCTCTTTGGATGAAACTCCTTGTCAACATTATATGCAGGAACAGCACTTATTTTTACACCCCAAAAGCTAAGCTCGTCGCCAACCTCAATTATTTGCATCTCAACATCTTCAACATGACTAATTTTGCTTTGCGCGTCAGCAGACACAACTATAATCGTCCCTTTTTTAGAGAGTTTTTGTATGTCCTTAATAGAGCAATGGTCATAATGGCTGTGGGTAATTAAAATTAAATCTGCTTTCTCTGCCAGAGCGCCATCTGAAACATTATAAGGATCTATCGCAATCTTCTTTTCGTTATTTATCAAAAAACCCGAATGCCCTAAGTACAAGATTTTAATCTCACCTATCTCCATTTTGAAATTAAGCGAACATGGGTTTTAAATTTATCTGTAATCTTAATTAACTATTTGTAGAAGTTCAAACAAGCAAGGGGTTGTGAATAGTATTCTCCTCATAAGCTCTTATTGCGATATCTGATTGCTCGTCATCTCTAGAGTCGCCTCTTTTTTCAGACCATTGTCGAGAAAGCAAACATTCTTTCTTAGAAAGCATCTCAACCAAAGTGGGGCTTGATTTGTCCCCTATCTGCAAAGATATCCTATTCAAAGCTAAATCCAAATTATCACATTTATTATACCAGGAGATAATATTACTAACGGTTTTTATAACTCTTGCATAAGATGCGTATAATCTGCTCATGCCGCCTAAACTAATTGCCACATCTGCCAAATCATCTGTATACTCCCTTACTATTCCTCGCGCTTTTACAGGATTATCATAATGGCTAAAATCAAGACTATCTTCTTCATCAGTCTGCTCAAAATCCAAAGGTTCCATAAAACATATTAGAAAATTTGGTTTATAAATACTTCTAACAGCAAAAATTCTCACTAACATTTGATGTTGATTATATTTATAAAACCAACAAATCGCTAAATTTAATGATGTTTGGAAAACCAGAGATAAACCACGAACAATTTACAGAGATAGCTTCGCGCATTCAATTTTATGAAGCAGATTGCACCGATAGCATATGTTGTTTTCAGCCGCCAAACATAGAAGGAGTTAATGTCAATCCAATAGGAGATAATTGGGATTTTTTATTGTTAATCGGAAATATTCTCTCTCCATATCCAGAAGCACATCATAAAATTGAAGATTTAATCAAGCATCCAGAATTTAAGATAAAATATTTTGCTTACCCTGCAGATTCATGGCTTGCCCCAAGATTCAGTTTAGAAAATAACAATCTTGCCATCTCAACAAGATGCTCAAGGTATAACGAACGCCCTCAAATGTGCAGGGACTATACAATCTGCGGCGGTTGCGACTTTAAAAAATATTGCAGAAAACCAAGAGAATTACGTGAGATAGGAAGTACTCCAGCAATAATGTTTTATGGACTTGAAGAAAAATTATCCAGGAAAATAATATCAGAACAACAAATAGAACTCAGCCCATTTTTTACAGGAAGATATCATAAATTATCTCTGCCATTTAAGATAAGAAGCTATAACTTAATCCCAATCCCCAACAAAACAGCAAAAATATCTTCTCGAATTCAAATAGTTACCACTCAATCTTCTTAAAGGGTTTCTTTACAAACATTATCTCGCCTTGCAGTTCATAAAAATCAATTGTTCTCTCAACCTGGTCATTAAAATATCTTATCTGATAGTCCCCCTCATTTTTATCAAAAACCTCAATCGCCATTTCTTTCGTAGTTCCATGGTCAATCAGAACATAATGTGAATCAACCTCATATTCTATATCATCAATTTTGACCTTATCACCTTTCCCCAACTTGGAAATCTCTTTTGACGATTTTATTTTAACATCTCGCAAATCATTGTCAGAGCCATTATTTTCCGATTCTATCTCATCAAGCTCCCTTTCAATTTCCTTTTCACTAATTTTTTCAACTTTCTCTCCTGCCTTCCCAGTATTTTTGCTAACCATAACAATCACTAAGAAAAATCATTTATAAACTTAATCAAAAAATCCTTGTGTTAACCATGGGCTGAAGCCCATGGTTTGCTCAGATTTATCTGAAAGGATTTTGGGAGACAGAGACAAACTATACAATCATCTATGACTTAAAAGTCATAGTTTGTGCTCTGTATCAAAAATTAATAATTTAAATCTTTTAAGGACTAAATCTTCCTGGAGTTCTTGGGAAAGGAATTGCATCTTTTATATTTTCAAGTCCGCAAATCCAGGATACAACTCTCTCAACACCCATGCCAAAACCTCCGTGAGGAACACTCCCGTATCTTCTTGTATCAAGATAAAATGAATAATTCTCCACTTTCTCGCCCATCTCTTTCAGTCTTTTCTTTATTTTTTCTATGTCAGATTCTCTCTCGCTCCCCCCTATTATCTCCCCATAACCTTCAGGGGCAATAAAATCACATCCTAAAACAACTTTTTTGTTTTTATTATCTTCTTTCATATAAAATGCCTTTACTTCTTTAGGATAGCGCGTAATTATAATTGGAGTTTCATTAATCTTTGAGAGTGCATCCTCTTCAATTGTTCTCAAATCTTTGCCCCACTGGACATTTAATTTGCATTTCTCCTTTAATGTTTTTAAAGCCCCATCATAAGTTATTCTAGGAAATTTCTTTTTGATGGTTGGCTCTAATTTTTTTATATCTCTCCCCAAAATTTCAAGCTCTTGTTTATTATTCTCCAAGACTTTTTTTACAATATGTTTTAAAAGCCCCTCTCCAAAATCCTGAATTTCATCAAAGCTTACCCATGCAGCTTCCATCTCAGCATGCCAGTATTCTGTTAAATGTCTCGCTGTCTTTGATGCCTCTGCCCTGAAACTTGGGGCAATAGTATATATCTTTTCAAGCGCAAATATTGCCGGCTCTGCATACAACTGCCATGTCTGGGCAAGATACGTTTTCTTGTCAAAATATTTCACTTCAAATAATGTGCTTCCACCCTCTGCCTGAACAGATTGGAAAATAGGAGATTGATATTCATAAAACCCCTCTCCTCGGAAATATTCGTGAATTGCATTAAAAACTGTGCTCCTGATTTTCAGAACAGAAATCATCTTCCTGCTTCTCAACCATAAATGCCTTCTGTCAAGCAGCAATTCTTCATTAATATCTTTTGTTATTGGAAAAGGCTCAGCCCTATTAATCAGCTCAAATTTTTCCACGTCAATTTCGTATCCTGTCGGAGCTCTCTCTTCTTTTCTTATTCTTCCTTCAATCTCAACAGAAGACTCAACTGTCACCCCATCTATTTCATTCCATTGTTTTTCAAACTTTTCCTTTGGCAAAACACACTGGACAATATTGCTTGAATCCCTTAAAACTATGAATTTAATCTTGTTGCTTCCTCTCTCCCTATAAACCCACCCGCGCACAGCCACCCCTCCCTTCCCTTTTTTCATCGCCTCATCTATTGATATGAATTTTGCTTTCATGGTGTCAATCTATCCCTATCTCTCGGGAACATTGTAGCTTCCTTAATATTGTCAAGCCCGCAGATAACTTGCGTTAGTCTTTCAAGACCAATACTCCATCCAGCATGAGGCGGGGCGCCAAACCTAAAACTGTCAATATATTCTTTAAAATTTTTTGGATTCAGTCCTTTTGCTTTTATTCTCTCAATTAACAATTCTGGCAAATGAATTCTCTGCCCGCCAGAAGAAATCTCAACCCCTCCATATAAGGCATCAAAGCCCTCACTTAATTTTGCATCTTTCTTTCCGTCTTTTGGCATTATGTAAAATGGCTTAATTGAAGTTGGCCAAGAATGAGTGAAAACAATATCTCCTGGATACAAGTCACATAACTTTCTCTCTTGTTCTGGAGTAAAATCTTCTCCTATTTTTCCCCCGACTTTCTTTATTGCCTCTTCGTAACTTAAATAAACACCCTTGGGGGCTTTCAATTTAACTCCGAGCAGCTCCAATTCTGATTTGCAGTTTTTCATAACTTCACCAACAATATATTTAACAACACCCTCAAGCACATTCATAATTTCCATTTGATTCGCAAATGCCATCTCAATATCCATCTGCCTTATTTCATTGATATGTCTTGGAGTGTTATGCTTTTCAGCCCTCCAAACAGGAGTTATCATCGCAGTTTTCTCCATAGAACAAGCAATCATTTGTTTATACAACTGGGGGCTTTGAGCCAAAAATGCTTTCTTCTCAAAATACTGCACGGGGAATAATTCTGTTCCACCTTCAGACGCAGCAGAGATAATACAGGGAGGCTGCATCTCAAAATACCCTAATTTGTAAAAATGTTCTCTGAATGCATGAGCAATCTCATTTTGAATCTTGAAAATAGCAGAAATATTTCTCTTTCTCAAATCAATAAATCTATAATCCAATCTATTGGCCAAACCAGTTGTTATTGTCTTTTCTGTAACACTTATTGGCAAAACATCCGCCTCGCCCAAAAGCTCTATCTTCTCTACCTCTACCTCAATATCTTTTTTTGTAACATCGTCACTTTTTACCTTGGATGATTTTATCTTGCCAACGACCACAATTACAGACTCAATAGAAGGAACTTTATTAAGAAGACTTTTATCTGCAACAACACACTGCAAAACCCCGGTAATATCTCTCAATAAAATAAATTTTATCTTGCCAACATTCCTTACTTCCTGAATCCACCCCTTCAACAGCACACTCTTTCCGCTGTCTTTCTCACCTATGTCTTTTACATAACTTCTTTCCATATTCCATCAAGAAGTTTCAGCTTTTTAAGGGTTTTCTTTATAATTATATAAATCATTAAATAGACGCAAATTAAAAAAGAAATTATGTCTAAAAAACCAAAAACAAATATAAGCCAAGAAAATATTAATGAAGCCAGAAGCATGCTCAAGATAACTATCTCCAGATATTTCCCTTTAAAAAGAAAACAACACAGACTTGTCGGGCTCTGCCCCTTTCATACAGAAGAGCCACACTATCTTAGTTTCAACATATCAGACAAAAGACCAGATGAGTGGATATGTTATGCATGCAAAAGACGGGGCGATGCGATTGACTTTGTAAGCCAATTTATGAAAATCTCATATGAAAAAGCAATCAAAGAAATCGCATAACAATTCTACTTGACAATCCTATTCAGGATTTCCATTGCCTTCCTTTTATCTATGGAAGCGCCTAGTTTTTTTATCACAATCCCCATGTATGCATTTGCTCTCATGCCTGGCTTCTCCTTTACAATCTCTCTTAACTTCTTTTCCAAATCATCATCACTCATTTTTTCAATTTTCAGAGCATCCTCAATATTCCCACCAGAAGCAACTTTCAATAAAATCCCTTTTACATCTCCTTCAGATATTTTTCCTTCTTTAAGTTTTTCAAGAACTTTCTCAAGTTCTCTCTCATTTAGCGCCTTTTTAATCTCGAGAACATCTTTGTTCAGCTTTGAAGCAAATTCCTGCGGCCAGAGAGCAATCATCTTTGCAATTAAGTTTGCATCTTTATCATAAACTTTTATCAAAACATTAAATTCGTCAAGATTGTCAACAACAAGATTAATCATCTCCTCTGAAACCCTCTTCTTTCTCAACTCGTCTCTTATTTCATGCTTCATCTTAGGCAGCCGCTTCTTCAATGAATTTATTCTATCACGTGATATTTTCAAAAGAGGCAAGTCAGTTTCTGGATACATTCTCGCTTCTCCAGGCATCGGCCTTAAAAATTCCGTAGTCCCATCTTCTTTAGCATTCCTAACCTCTCCTATTTTCTTCTTCTTTTTAATTTCCTGCTGCTGCCTTAAAATTTCCTGATTAACTGTCTCTATCATCATCTTTGGCTCTTGGAAACCCTTTATCTCAACCCTCTCGTGTCCTTTGACAGAGATATTCAAATCCTGCCTTATTGTTCCTATTCCTCTTTTTACTCTACACGCCCTAATTATCTCCCCAATCTTCAATGCACTCTCTTTTATCTGTTCTGGAGTATGAAGTTCCGGTTTTGTCGTAATTTCAACAAGAGGTATCCCAAGCCGGTCTAATCTATAAACAACCATCTTCCCATCTTTTGAAATCTCTCTTGCAGCATCTTCTTCAAGTGCAATACTCTCAATTCCAATCTTGCCAAAAGAAGTTTCAACATAACCATTATGTGCAACTAAAACAGAGCGCTGAAATCCAGAAGTATTGCTCCCATTAATTACTGTCTTTCTCATTATCTGGGCAGCTGAATAAGGCTCACAATTTAAAAGAAGCGCAATTTTTAACGCTTCATTCAAAGCATCTTCATTAACTAAATGTGGTGGCTCTTCATCAAGTTCAACAAGACAGACGTTATCTTTATATCCCTGATAAACAAACTCCTTCCCCTTTTCCATCTCGTGCAAAACAGCAGGGTCAATTTCCCCAGTTTCGCCAGCAACAGCGTGCAGCTTTCTCTTAATTACAAAATCAGGCTCATCGCTCCTAAGATATGCAGGGCATGCACAAAAAAGCTTTCCTGTGTCAAGCTGCTGATGAATTTCAAGACCAGCTTTCAAACCTATTTTCTGATAGTCTCTCCTGTTCTCCTTTTCCATAAATATACAACTAAAAAGAGATTAATAAAACTTAAGTTTATAGATATTTTGAAGAATCTAGAATTGCTTTCATATTTACAGGAGCAATTTTGTCAGGGTCTTTTCCCATAAATTTTGCTATACTCCTCAAAAGTTCTAAATATTGGGGAGTAACTACAAAATCCTTGACTCTTGGTAAGAACCTTGCATATTCTCTTTCTCCCTCCATTACTTCAAACCTGGGAGGACAATAATCTGGATTATCCATAGTTATAATTTGTTGTACAGAAATTGGTATTATTCTTTTTTGAGATTTGAGTTCTTCATATTCTTTGGCCCTGTTGTGACATTTAGAGTCTTCAATACCAATAGACTTGTATATTAGTTTCTTTTCTAAAGCTGTTTTTACTGTGTCTATCACATATTTTGAGTCAGTTTTTCCCTGCTCTGGATTTTCTTTATATATTCCTTGCTGTAACCTGTTTCTAATATTCCCAAACTCGTAAGAATATTCATTTTCAGTCAATAAATCAACCTCTCTTAAAGATTGCAATGCACTTTCAGAATCCCTAGAATGCAATCTTTCTACCAGATTTTGTCTTATATCTTTTCTTTTCTTCTGACTGGCAGAATCTATCATCTTAAAGCACCTTGTAACAGATTGTCCGCTGACAACTTCATCAATTCCCAGGATGGTGGGAAATTTTGAAGGAGATTTTACAACATCATTTAGGAAATTATAAAACCAAGACTCCATAACATGATTAACATTATCTATTCTGCTAGAAGCAGGCATATATACAACTCGTGCAGAATTAAATTCATCATCAACTATAGCTAACGTATCTATAAATGGGACAGAACCAAGCATAGGAGCAACAAGAAAGTCAGGATTTTCTCTCTTAATTTGTTCACTTGCTTTTCTCATAGCACAAACATACGATTCTAACATTTCATAGGTCATTTTTTGCTTTCTCCATTGGGGCAAAACCCAAAATCAATATATAAACCTTTCCATATGTAACCCCTAAATAGTTACAATAAACGCAAGAAATTTTATTCTGTAAGCCGGGGATTTAACTCTCCAGCAAAATTCTGAAGCATTTTCTCTTTCACATCTTTTTTCCACCCATAATGCCCCAAAATCCAGCCAAGTTTTACAAGAGCTGTCTCGCTTAACATATCCTCGAGAAATATAACCCCCGCATCAAGAAGCTCGCGGGCATTTGAATAGACATAAGGGTCAAGCCTGCCATAAATAGTTTGGGAGGCAATGCAAACAACAAGTCCCTCTTTTATCAGCTTTTTCAGCTTTGGAATCCAGTTGTTAAATGCCTCGCTTACAGGAAGATGCCCCAAGCCAAGCGCCTCAATTATAACTCCTTTATATTTTAACGCATGAAAATCCAATATTGAAGAATCCTGCCCAGGATAATATTTTATCAAAGCAACTTTATCCGAGAATTCTATATCAAGCTCACTCTTTTCTTTATTTCTCGGCCTGTATGCAGAAATAAACTCAACCTTATCAGGATAAACTTTTGCTATTGGATTAGCATTTACCGCCTTGAATGCGTCTCTCCTAGAACTATGCAGCTTTCTTGTCTTTGTTCCAGGCATTGCATAGCAAAAATCATCATTTGTTGAAGCATGTCCCACAAGCATTACCTCGGCAGCATCAGAAATCGCCATTCTTGCCGCGCACTGCAAATTTAAATCAGCATCACTGCTAGCTCGGTCAATGCTCCTCTGGGAATAAGTTAAAACAACTGGTTTGTTCAAATTTCTTAAAAAGAAAGACAAAGCCGCCGCACTATATCCTAACGCATCTGTTCCGTGAGTTACGACAACTCCAGATATTTCATCGTCATCAAGAAGTTTCTTTACACTCTGAGCAATTTTAATCCAATGCTCTGAATTCATTGATTCAGAAGCAATCATAAATGGAGATTCAATGGATTTTACATTTGCAATCTTAAATAATCCTGGATAAAATTTTGAAAATTCACTAACATCTGTAAGCGGTTTTGCCCCGCCAGTCTTTGGATCAATTCTTGATGCAATAGTTCCGCCTGTAATCACAAGCCCTATTGAAGGCAGTCCTTTTGTTTTGGAAAGTTCAAATTTTACCTTCTCTTCCTTGAACTTTTTTATCACCTTAAAACCAAGAATATTCTCCTTGTTTATCCCAATATTATATCCAGATTTTAATTTCAAAAGAACAATAGAGCTATCAGAACTTTCAAGAACCCTGCCTTCAACCTCTTCAAGAGCAAGTCTGAAAGAGACATAATCTCCGGGTTCAAAATTCAACTCAACCATAAATAACCTACAAAACCACCATTTTTAATAATTATCATTGTTGTTCAGCTTTTAGCGCTTCTCCACATAAATTCAAAATATTTTCTATAGGAGTCTGCCACCTCTTTTTCTTTTATTACAACCGCTGTTGGAACTTTCTTCCAGAATATTATTGCAACCTTGTCCTTGTATATGTTAATTGCGAGGGGATTTGAATATTTCTCAGGCAAAAATCTTATCTCAGCAAGAGGAATTCTTTTGCCCAAGTCATCGGAAGAGATTATTCTCACCCTGATTTTCTTCTTGATTCTGTCTTTATCATACCATTTAAAATAAAATGGAAGAACTTCAAAGGCAGATTTTGAAGCGCCCAAAACTAAGATCTCCTTGTTATCCTCAAGCTGGTCCTCAAAAACAATTTTCAAACCATCTATACCTTTATAAAAATTCGTCTCTTCTCTATCTTTAGAGCCTTCATAAATCTCCTTAAGCATTGGAAGATTTTCAACAAATTCTCTCTCCCTTTTCTTTAATATATCTAAAATTCTTTCAGGATTAACAGCCTCGAAGAATCTTCTATTATTCTTTAGTATATAGCCAACAACCCCTTTCTTAATCATCCTGTCTGTTATATCATAGACGTTTCTCCTGTGAATTCCAGTTTTCCT
Source organism: Candidatus Woesearchaeota archaeon (assembly GCA_964481185.1). Lineage (GTDB taxonomy): Archaea > Nanobdellota > Nanobdellia > Pacearchaeales > GW2011-AR1 > JAOAJC01. Next base: position 18,685 of record CAYZSY010000013.1, read on the forward strand.
TGATATTGTACCTGCCAAGCTCGACCCATATCTAAGAAGAGCAAGATAAACTTTTGACTCGCTCTCGCTAAAACCCATCTCCTTCAAAATCTCTTCCGACTCCATACCATTAAATATTTTATCAACTTATATACTTTTCTAAAGAGGTGATGCATATCACCACATTAGTTTATTTGGATTCGTAATCTAACATAATCAATTAAACACAACAGGAGGAAAAACAAAATGACACAAAACAATGAGGGGCTCGAAAGAAGCGTTATCGCTCTTGTATCTGCAGACAGAATGTATATCCCAATATCAAGTCTGGATGGAAAGTTGAAAAGAATGAAGCCCAAACTTGCAAGAGCCATCATTCTGCCAGATGAAAAAAAATCTTTCAGAGGCGAAAGAGTTTACGCAAGAATAAAGACAGAAAGCGAACAAAAAGCTCGCGGAATAAAAGAAGGTATAGAACTCTTCTCTGAAAAATATCCTCAATATGGTAAGATATTGAAAGGAATAATAGAAGAAGAGAGAGTTATAAGAGAAACGCACCTCTATTTTGGCATGAACGAAGGCAAAAGGCTTACATCTGATGATTATCTTGGCGCAATGGCAGAATTGGGATTTGGAGAGGTCTCTGCAAGAAATTTATATCAAGAGCTGATAGAAGCAAGCAGAAACATCTCAAGAAAAAGAGAAGAAGAAAGAAGCATAATGCTTGACACAACATTATAAATCAGGCATTATCTTTTCTTTT
>CAYZSY010000014.1:0-11271 GCA_964481185.1 Candidatus Woesearchaeota archaeon
GCAAGTAAAAAGATTTAAAAATCCCATTTTGCCATTAGAATTAATATCATTGACTAAGTACCTTGGAGGTATTTTCTATACTCTTTGGTCATGACTTAGTAGATATTTAATTGAAAAAATGGAAATAAAACAAGCACTAGCTGAATTAAGAAAACTTGAGAAGAGAAAGTTTGAGCAAGGCATTGATTTACTCATAAGTTTGAAGGGAGTAGACCCAAAAAAAGAGAATATTTCAACAATTGTAAATATACCAAATAAAATAAAAGACAAAAAAGTCTGCGGATTCTTTACAAAAAAGAACGATGTTGTCAGAACAATAACAAATCTGGATTTTCCAAAATACAAGGACAAAAAGGCTTTAAAGAGCCTTGTAAAGGAATTTGACTTTTTTATAGCAGAAGCAAAACTAATGCCCGCTGTTGCTACAACATTTGGTAAGGTTCTTGGACCTGCCGGAAAAATGCCTTCTCCTCAAATGGGCATTCTTCCTACAGAGGATGAAAAAGCTACAAGAGCATTGCTTGACAAAATATCAAACTCAATCAAATTAAGGGTAAAAGAAGCTTCTGTAAAAACAAGTATTGGAAAAGAGAACATGAGTGACGAGCAGATTATTGCAAATGCTGTTGCAGTTTATAATGGGCTGCTTAACGTCCTTCCTGTTAAGAAAGATAATGTAAAAAAAGTTATGATAAAGCTTACAATGAGCAAGCCAATTCAGGTGGAGATGAAATAATGATTGCAAAGAAAAAACAAACAGACAAGAAAATTGAGAAAAGAGAAGTTCCTGAATATAAAATAAAGATAGTTGCAGACCTAGCTGATAAGATGAAGAAAAGCAGAACTGTGCTTATTGCTTCAACAAGAGGGTTGCCAAGTTCGCAGTTCCATGAAATCAAAAAGAATTTAAGAGGAAAGGCAATTATAAGAGTTGCAAAGAAATCTGCAGTTCTGAGAGCAGTTGATTCTATCGCAAAAGCTTCATTTGACAAGATAAAAGAAAACATAGGGGCAGACATTGCTTTGTTTTTCTCAGAACTTGACCCATTTACACTTTCAGGCCTGCTTGCTGATAACAAGAGTGCTGCGAAGGCAAAAGCTGGAGATATTGCGCCAGAAGATATTAATGTTGAGCCTGGACCGACAAACCTTGTTCCTGGCCCTGCAATTTCAGAGTTATCTGGAGTCGGATTAAAAGTTGCTGTTGAGGGCGGGAAGCTTGCAATAAAATTGCCTCATACAATTATTTATGCAGGAGAGGTTATAAAAGAAAATGTCGCCAGCGTAATGGCAAAATTAGACATAAAACCAATGAAAGTAGGATTTGAGCCAATTGCTGCCTATGACAAAGAAGACGATAAAGTTTATGTCGGAATAAAGATAGATAAGAAGAAAGCACATGAAGAGTTGAAGGAGATGATTGGAAGCGCATTGGGATTTGCAGTTTCAAGAGGATACATGACAAAAGAAACTGCCTCATGCTTTATTGCAAAAGCTGGAAGAGAAGAGATTGCTTTGAGCAGTTTATTGGATAAAAAGACCTCACAGCCTGCAGAAAATTCAACGCAAGCACAGACATCACAACCATCACAAACATCACCACAAGAAACAGCAGTACAACCTGCTGCAAGTTCATAATACAACTATAAGGAGGATAAATAATGGAATATATATACGGCGTTCTGCTTTTGCATAAGCTTGGACAGCCAGTCAATGAAGAAAACCTGAAGAAAGTTGTGGCTGCAACAGGCGCGAGCGTAGATGAAGCTAAAATTAAGATAGTTATTGCAAGCCTGCAAGGTGTTGACATAGAAGCTGAGTTGAAAAACGCAAGCATTGTAAGTGCTGCACCATCAACAAGCGCTGCACCTGCAAAAGAAGAGAAGAAAGAAGAAAAGCCATCTGAATCTGCCGCTGGACTCGCAAGTTTATTTGGATAAATCCATTATTTATCTGAAAGGTTTGCATAGCCCAGCTAGTCAGACTAGGCTGGATTTCTTCTATTGGTAGAATTAGAGTGGGACTCTAAAAATTTATAAGTCCCCTTATACATTGATAGCTAAGCCCACGTGCGACAATGGTACTCGGTCCGCCTTGAGAGCGGATTTCCTTCGGGATTTCCCAGTTCGATTCTGGGCGTGGGCGTTTTTATCACAACAATCATTGTAAAAGCAGTTAGAGGAAGATGTTGTATGCTGGAATTAGAAAAAACGTTCAAGTTCTTAAGGTAAATAGACAGATATATTAAATCCTATTCTTAGAAATGTTTGCAATGATGGAGTCTCATGGAAAAGATGCAATGTTAATTTAGGAAAACTGCGCAGGAAAAAAGATGGGTATATGGATGTTGCCCCAGCTATAAAGAAGTTTTATGAATATTTGCTGAAAAAGGCTAAAGAGAGAAAATTATTTTGGCAATAATCTAACTGGATTTAGTACGAATATTTTTGTATATAAATCCTTAAAAAGATTGTTTTATCGTTCTTGTCCATGTCGATTTGTCCATCTTGCGGAGGGCAGCGTAGTTCGTTACAGAACGAGTGCCCTAATTGTAAAACTAAAAAAAGTCTGGAAGCAATAAGCGAACAGGCAAAATTACACGCTGAGGAGTCTAGTCGTCAGGGCAAAGATTTGGCTAATCGCCTTGATTCGATGGTTGAGGCCCAGTTTGCATCTGCAGAGGCAGTAGAAGAAGGGCTTGATAATGTTGCTGACTCGCTTGACCGCGGATTTAGAATGCTTGAACATCAGCTTTCCAGCCAAAATGTTCTTCTTGAGAGTATTAATTATAACCTGAGCAACCCTATAGCTGTCAAGGCAGACGAGCTGCGCAAAATGGCTGACACACTTAGGACTCGTGAGTTGTTCCCGAAGGCGGAACAATTTTACATAGATTCACTTGAGACCAACCCGCTCGACTATCGTGCATATATAGGTTATGCAATTGCTCTGGCAATTCAGCGCAAATTCACCGAATCAAAGCAACAGATTGTTAAAAGTATTGTTCACGCAGAAGAAGATGACGGCGGGCATGAATTAAGATGTAATTCCTATAGTTTACTTGCGTCAGTTGCACTTGCAGAAGGCAACATTGCCGAAGCACATCAAAACTTCGCAATCTGTGTAAAATTTGCTCCGGAGCGGACTGAAGAGAAATACTCTCTTGCTGTATGCGCAGGAAAGATTGGCAAGAGCGAAGAGGCTGTTGAAGCTCTTAAAAGTGTGATTGCACTAGAGCCAGAATATTTCATACGAGCAAAGTCTTCTGATTTCGGTCTTGCGCGAAAGAACATTGTTGCATCACTCAAGCAAATATACTCGTCATGCGCTGAAAAAACATTAAATAAATTTAAAGAACTGCAAGAAGAGATTCCTAACGCAGTAAATGCGGTGAGCGAAGCAGAGCGCGCACGAGACCGCTCCTATCACAATAACGAAAAACTTGATTCGCGCACACAATGTGGCGAGTTGGAGAACAAGGTAAACGAACTTGGTCAGACTCTTGGCACATCGTCAATAGAATATCCTGCGCTTCTATCAACGCAACGCCAAGTTACAGAAGCACGTATATATGCGTCTGATATTATTACCAAAGCACAGACAGAGCGGCAAGAATATCAGAAAAGGCGCAAAGACCAGCAGATTGATGCGCTAAAATACATACCAGACGCTGTCACCAAATGGCCATTTGCCGGTGGAATTGCTGGCGGCATTCTTGGATTACCAACGGGGGTTTTATACTCTGCTTTCACAAAAGAAGAGAGTATCGGTAACGTAGGCTCAAACATCGTCAATTTTATGCTATACGGCGCCATGGCCGGTGCCGCAGCAGGATTATATTACGGAATTCGGCGCGTTGTCAAGAAGCATATGGGGAAAAATTAACAAAGAAATTACGTGAACAGAACTGGGAGATAAACTGCAAATATTCTCGTCTTTAGAACCCAAAAAATCTTTTCCAAAAGGGCTTTTTATTCTCAACTACGGGCTCTATATTATAAGTTATAACGGGCTTTGTCTTCAAGACTGGAGCTTCTGAAGCAAGCTCTGCGTCAACCAGCCTGATTGCTTTTTCTACTTCAAGTTTTGAATGTCCTTGATTTACAAGAGCCCATTTTAGAGATTCTTTTGTATACCCTTTTTTAAGATTATTCTTCAGATAATCTGCAAGCTGCTGCAGATAGTTTTTGCCATATTTCATGTATTTAAATAAGGATGTCAGATATATAAAATTAATTATCGAGCTAACCTATTGGTTTTGACTCGCCGAAGAATTTTATTGCCTGCTGCATTTTTCTTTCAGATTCTGCATAAAGAGTTGCCAGCGGTTCTCCTTTTTTTACTTTGTCTGAAACATGCTTGTGCAAATATAAGCCGGCATTTTTGTCTGCAGGACATCCAAGAATCCTGCCAAGAAGATTTATCTTTTTATTGTTTATATATTTAATTTGCTGATTTTGCTTTGATTTTATCTCAAATTTGAATTTTGCTGGCTTAAAATCTATAAATTTTTTTCCCTGCGCAACCATTATCTCGTCGAATTTTTTAAATGCTTTTCCTGAATAGAGGGCCTCTCTTGCCATTCCCTCGCCTTCTCCTTTTTTTGCCATGCTCAAATCTTCAAGTATTTTAGCAGCAAGATAAATGCTCTTTGCTTCAAGGTCTTTTGGAGAGTTTTCTCTTTTCAGCACCTTTATAACATCCTGCATCTCAAGGACAGGACCAATCCCATTCCCTATTGGCTGGCTTCCATTTGTCAAGACAGCGCTTATTTTCAATCCAAAGTGATTTCCAATTAAGATAAATTTCTTTTTGAGATTGACTGCTCTTTTTTTGTCAATCTTTGCATTTTTTCCATAAGGAATATCGATAAGAACATATTTGCTTCCGACAGCTAGCTTTTTCGCTATGATTGATGCAATTAACTGCGATTCTGGGTCAAGCCCCAAAAGGCGCTCAACTCTTATCAATTTGTCATCTGCTGGAGCTAATCCAAGGGAACCACCCCATGCAAGGCAAGCACCTGTTTTTTTTACAGTGCTTTTTAGCTTAGATACTGGAAAATCGACATTTGCAAGCGTTTCAATAACATCTGCTGTGCCTGCTGCGCTTGTTATTGCTCTCGAAGATGTTTTCGGGATTATAACTCCAAGTGAGGAGCATATTGAGACAACAATTGGTGTTGTTCTGTTGCCTGCGATTCCACCTATGCAATGCTTGTCTGCTATCTTCTTCTTTCCCCATTTAATTCTCTCGCCGGTCTTATACATCGCTTCTGTAAGATTTGCTGTCTCTTCAAGATTCATTCCGTTTTCATAAACGCCTGAGACAAAATAAGCTATTTCAGCTTCTGTCAGAGCATTGTTTACTATATCATTTACTATGCTATAGATTTCTTTTTTTGCGAGTGTTTGTCCAGAGAGCTTTTTTGCAATGAAAGAAGAGCTTTCTGGCTCAGTTGCAAGAGAGACATCAAGAACATCTCCCTTCTTCAAATTAAGATAATTTATAACCTCTTCAGAAAGAGAAATCTCTCCTCTTGCAATAAATTTTTTTACCACATCTGCAATTGCAATTAAAGTCTTATCTTTATGAGAAATCTCTATTCTGTCACCTACATGAAGGTCAATTTCTCTTGCGTTGCTTTCGTTAACGAAAGCTATCGGCCTACCTGCGCCAAGGCTCAACTCTTTTAATCTAAGCTTCATTTGTAAGACACCTACGGTTTCTTGCTAACAACTTCCCTTATATTTGTTTAATTCTTCTACCATTGTAAGGCAACCAAGGTTTTCCTGACACGTCACCTTTCCTTTATAGGTCAAGGTTTCCTTTAGAAATCCCTTTTTTATCACTAACCGCCCAATTTTATTTAGCACTTTTCTTCTCCAAGATTTAAGATTTTTTTTCTGCAACAGGTTGCTCTTCTGCTGAGAACAAACTAAGAAGATTTCCGTTTCTATATAAATCAAGCAAGATTATGAAATATGCGAATATAAGCGGACCGATTACCAAACCGATTATTCCGAACAGGAACAAACCGCCAAGGGAACTTATAAGGGCCATTAAAGGGGAGAGAGAAGTTCTTCTTGAGACTATATATGCCATCAGCACATTATCTACATTGGAGACTATTATCAAATTATAAAGTGTGAACAATATTGCGACGATAATGTTACTAGTTGCAAACATATAAATTGCGACTGGAATCCAGATAAGATAAACTCCAAGAATTGGAAGAACTGCTAAGAAGAGAGCGACTATTGTAAGGACAAGGGCATTAGTGACTCCAAAAACTAAAAAGCCGATTCCTGCAAGCAACCCTTGAACAAGACCGACTACAAAACGGCCGTAGACTGTTGAATAAGTAATATCTTTGAACTGCTCAACAAGCATTTTTTCCTGAGATCTGTTCAATGGGGAGATAGTTTTAACAAATTCTTTTATTTTTTCTACATCTTTAAGTGTGAAGAAAAATACAAATGCGACTACAAACAAATCAATAAATATAAGCGGTATGTCTAGTGTGAGACCGACAAGGAAATTTAAAATGGAAGAAGTCATGTTGCCCAAGACAGTGTTTATAGCTGCAGAGACAGATATTACCAACTGCGGGGAAGCTGACGGCAAGATGTTGTCTATAAAGCCTTTCAAGTCAAGGGCTTGTGAAGATTTGTACAATTCAAATATCTGCTGGAATATATCTGGCAACACAAACAAAATGGGCAGAACTATAATAACAATTAGCAATATTAAAACAATTGACGCAGAGAAAACCTCGTTTTTAGTGCGCTTATTCAGCCATCTATAAACTGGCAGAAAGACATACGCAAGAAGCATTCCCCAGGCAATAGCCAGAAGAATTGGCTTAACAGCAAGGAATACAAGCACTCCAAAGATGATTATGACCACTATTGCAGAAAGCTCTTTTATTACTTTATGGTCTAACTCCATAAAATAATAGGTCATTGAATATATATAAATCTCACTATGAAGTTAGAAGAATATTTATAAATGATTTTTAACTTTATTCTTTATGGAAAGTTTCATAAAAAAGACAATTTTTAACAAATCTGATAAAGATAGCCACAGATATTTTATGAGATTTGGGCTCGGGGACTACAAAAGAAGGTTCCTGATAAGTTTAACAAGCGGAGAAAAGATAAAGATAAAAACAAGCTTTGAATTTGCAAACGACCTTGTAAGATTTGTCAACGAGAATAAGAGTGTAAAATTCTCGGGAAAAATACTCTCCAAAGAAAAAGCAGCAGGAAAAGAAGGAAAAAAGAAGGCAGGAGTCTTTGTGTATGAGATTTCCGAGTCTAGTCTTGAGGAATTTGAAAATGTTTATTATTATCTTCTTGACGCAAATGATTCTGAGATTGTCCTAAAGATAAAGAAGAGCCTGCCAAAACCTGGAAAAGATGAGAGGAAGATTGATGAAGGTTTTTGTTCTTTGATAATAGACAAGAAATATTGGCCTGTCTTAAAAGAAGCATTTTTCTGGGATATTTCGGAGTGCAAAAAGGTGTCTATAGAACACGAGATTAAAATCAATGAGATAATCCTGCCAAAAGATGAAAAAGATCCTTCTAAGATAAGAGAACTTGCAATGAGAAAAGGCACAATTATCAGAAAGATGAATATAGATGGAAAAGTAAGCTCAAAAGAAATTCCTTTTGAGGCGTAGACTTCAGAAAAATTGATAAGAACCTTTAAATAATGTAAATACATATCATAAATAATATTATTATGCATATGAATATTCATAAGAGTAAGCTTGTTGGATTTATAGATAAAAACCGAGTTGTAACGAGCTCAGAAGTTGCAAAATTTTTAAGAGTTTCTTGGAATACAGCCGATAGTTATCTTAAGGAGCTCTTGATTGAAGGCAAAATAATTAGAATAAAAAAAGATGGTGTTAATTTATGGCTAAAGAGATGAGCAATAGAAGAGGGCAGGTTGCAGTTTTTGTCATAATTGCTCTAGTTGTAGTTGGTTCAATAGTTATCTTCTTTTTAATTAGGCGAAATATTGTTGGCTTTGGTGGAGAAGTTTCAGACCCAGAACAATATTTCAGGCAGTGCATTGAGCCAAGCACTAATGAGGCAGTTGACAAAATATTGCCTCAGGGAGGTTTTCTTGATCCTGGAAGTTTCAAAATGTATAATGATGCGAAAATTACATATTTGTGCAAAACTGACGGATTTTATGTTCCCTGCATTAACATCCATCCAATGTTAATTAGTGAAATCAGTCAAGAGATAAAGTCCTATATCTCTCCAAGCATTGAAGGATGTTTTGAGAGCTTAAAGAAAGAATTTGAGAAAAAACAAATGGGTGTTGAGGTTGGAGAGACGAATAATTTCAGCGTATTTCTTGCTCCTGGAAAAGTTATTGTTGAGGTTGCCAAGGATATGAAAGTGACTGAAAAAGGCACAATAAGAACTTTTGAGAAGTTTAATTCAGAAATTAGGAGCCCAATTTACAATCTTGCGAGCGTTGCAATCAATATTGCTGACAATGAGAGAAAATATTGCAATTTTGAGTATGTCGGGTATATGGGGATTGATAGAAGCGTTGACATAAAAAAGTTTACAATGTCAGATTCAACAAAAATATATACTATCAAAGATATAGATAGCGGCAAGATTATGAATATTGCTATAAGAGGTTGCGCACTCCCCGCAGGAATTTAAAATGAGAACGAAAAAGAGATGGTTTGAGGCATGCACGCAGATATTTATTCTCTTAGTTGCAACAGTTGCCTTTTCTTATCTTATGCATGAGGGCTATGGAGAGGAAGGGATTAACAATAAAAACAAAGAAGACAAAGGGAGAAATTCTTCAGACATTTTATTATTTTTGCTTAGAGTGGTTAATAAATTAATATGGAATGAAAAAACAATTGTCTCTGCTTCTGGAGTTGTGCAGACATGCATGAACACAAAAGATGGCAGAAACTGTGTTGAATATTTATCATCAGAATGCAAGGCAAACTGCAATGAAGATTGCATTCCTATAAGAGCCAGCGACATCTCTGAGTGCAAGATAGGAACTTGCTATGATGGGATTGAGGGAACTTGTTCATCTGGAACTAATAAAAAAACCTGCGAATCTGCTCTTGGAAAATGGCTTGATGACACTAATGGAAATGTGCAGGAATGTAAAAAAGGATGTTGTGTTGCAGGAAGCGAGACGAAGTTTAAAACTGCAAGAGAGTGTGCAAGAATAGGAGAGAATCTTGGAATAGAGACAACTTTTAAGCCAGAAGTCAATAGAGAATCTGAGTGCATTCTTAGCGCAGTTTCAGAAGAAGAAGGGGCATGCCTTTTGGGAAAAGATGCAATAACTGGAAAATATGAGTGCAAGTTTGTTACAAGAAGCTCGTGCAACTCTTTCAGAGGAGATTTTCACGCAGGCATTTTATGTTCAAACAGCGAACTTAACACAAAATGCGAAAGACAAAAAACAACTAACTGCATAGAAGGAAAAGCAGAAATTTATTGGTTTGACAGCTGCGGAAACAGAGAGAATATTTATTCTGCAGGGCTTACAAGCTGGAATAACGGCATGGTATTGAGCAAACAAGATAGCTGTTCTCTTGGTTCTGGAAATAATCTTTTTTCAAATCAAAGAACTTGCGGGAACTGCAATTATTTTGCAGGAAGCGCCTGCGGAGCCAAAACAAATGATGAATATCTTAGCGATGGAACTCAAAAAGTAGTATGTAAAAAATTAAACTGCGAAGCAGGAAAGAATGGAATAACAAACGAAATGCTTGGAGGAAAAAATGAGAGAGCGCATGGAGAGTCTTGGTGTGCTTATCAGGGAGATATTGGAGTCAAAGGGGAAAAGCAGAGAGCTATTGATACCCCTGGAAGCAGCCATTTCAGAGAGATTTGCGCTTATGGAGAGATAAGGCAAGAGCCATGCGCTTCTGCAAGAAGTCAGATTTGCGTTGAAAATAAAGCAAGCGCAAATGGAAAAACATTTTCAACTTCAGCATGCGTACCAAATGTGTGGCAGAATTGCATAAATTACAATTCTTTAGAAAATCATGACGAGGCATTGCAGAAATGTTCTGAAGATCAGAATTGTTTTGTAAAAAGCGTGGGTGTCTCAAAGGGATTTGATTTTAGTGTATGCACTCCGAAATATCCTGCTGGATTTGATATGGAATTATATGGAGAAAGCGCTGGCTCTGTGTGCTCAATCGCATCCCAAAAATGTACCAGTGTCTATGTAAAAAAATATAATGGGAGATGGAAATGTATTGAAAACTGCGAGTGCAGGGGCTGGGAATTTACAAAACAAATGAATGACTTGTGCATGAGCTTGGGAGATTGCGGGGCAAGTGTTAATTATCAAGGAACTCTGACAACAAGGGGATATAGTATTCTTGGAGCGCCCGGTCTTGACTCAAATTATCTTAATGAAATCTCAAGGTATTCAGAGCCAATTTCAGGCAAGTCTGCAGAGATTGGGAATTTAACAAATATAATTAACAGCTTTGGAGGAATTCCAAATAATTTTGGGGAGATATCTGAAGAACAGGAAAGTGGGCTTCAATTGCAAGAGAGATATGGAGAAGAATTTCTTACAAGTGCGGGAGCTATAAGCGGTGTTTTCGGCATGTTGACACAATCGGCAACATGGCTTGGGTTGATACATTATACAGCACAGCCATTGGCATATTTTGAGATGGGCGGTCAAGGATATTCTATAGGGGCTGCACAGCCGACAGCTTGGGCGAGCCTTGGAGTTGCAGCAGGAGCGGCTGCTGGATTTGCAGCAGTATATTTTGCTCTTACTGGATTGGGAATCTCTAGAGGACTTAATAATTTCCAATTTTATGCTCTTGTTACTCTTGGAACAGCTGGCGGGGCGCTTGCAGCAGGAGGTTTGCTTTACGGAGAGCAGGGAATATTTGGAATTGGGGCTTCAACAGGTCCAATTGGCTGGGTAACACTGGCAGTTGTTGCAATTATAATTGCGGTTTTGAAATTTTCTGGAGTTGGAAAAACCAAAACAGAGATAGCTGAATTCAGATGCAGTCCATGGCAGCCGCCTCGAGGTGGAGCTGATTGCAATAAATGTGGAAAAGATGGATTCCCATGCTCTAAATACGCATGTCAGTCTCTTGGCTCAACCTGTCAGTTTAAAAATGAGGGAACAAAAGAAGAGATATGCTTGGATATCTCTCCAAACGACATTAGTCCGCCAGTGATATCTCCTGGAGAGATTTCAGAAGGATACGAGTTTTCTAATAAA
>CAYZSY010000014.1:11281-15881 GCA_964481185.1 Candidatus Woesearchaeota archaeon
AGCAAGGAAGGAGAGGGGTGTATTCCCGCGTTTGCTCCCATTAAATTTGGAATCGAGTTAAGCGACAGTCAGGGAAAAGCAAAAGCAGGCGCTTGCGAATATTCTCCATTGCCTTTTGATATGCCTGTATTGGATTCAAATTTTGGAGATGACGAATTTACAGATGAACAATTTGCAAATTATGCTTTTGGAGCGAGGGATTTTGATTATGGATTAATAAAAGAAAACCATTCTGCAACAATATTCCTGCCGAGCGCAGAGAGTCTTGGATTGCCTGCTTACGACCCAAACAAGAGAACAGATTATAACATCTACATTAGATGCGAGAATGCAAATGGTTATGAAAATAAAAAAGATTATGTCATAAATATGTGCGTAAAACCAGGAAAGGACATTACTCCTCCCCTAATAACAAAAATTGCAGAGCCTGCTGGCAGATTTATTAAATATGGAATAAAAGAACAGACATTAAAACTATTTACAAACGAGCCTGCTGATTGCAGATGGTCTGCAACTGATAATGTATATGATAATATGGAAAATAAGATGTCATGTGCAAACGAGCTTGCAGAGCAAAAGTTGTTTGGATGGGAGTGCAGTTCTTCTGTTCCAATTGTTAAAGACAAAAGCACATTTTATGTAAGATGTGAAGACAAACCATGGGAAGAAAACGAAAGTTCTAGAAATAAAAATTCTGAAAGCAAAATTCTGACATTTGAAAAAACGCCTAAACTAGAGATAATATCTGCAAAACCAGACAATGAAACTCTCACATTCAGCACTTCAGCAGGGTCTGTTAAAATTGAAGCAACAACAAGAGGTGGAATGAGCACCGGAGCCAACTGCCTTGCTTCATTTGATGGGAAGAATTATCTTGTTAATCTCAATCCAAATCTTGAAGGAAATGTTCATAGTGTAATTATGCAATCATTCACAACTGGAAATAAAAAAGTCTGGCTGAAATGCGAGGACAACGCAGGAAACAGTGCATTGAAGACAATAGCGTTTGATGTTGAAATAGACACAACCCCTCCAAGCATAACTGGGCTGTATTATGATGCAGGAAGGATTTTAGCAATTACGAATGAACCTTCTGATTGTGCAATCAGCGAATCTGAATGCATGTTTAAGTTCAACAATGGGACATTAATGTCTGGAGAAGGAAGAGAGCATTCTGCAGAGATAAGCACGAACAAATTATATTACATAAAGTGCAAGGACAGATATGGCAATGAAGAGAACAGCTGCGATAAGCAGATAAAAGTAGTATAATCAAAAAAATAGCAAGAATTATAAACAAAAAATGAGGAAGATAGTCATGTGGAAAAAGGGGCAGATAGCAATTTTTGTCATAATTGCTCTGGCAATAGTTGGGGCGATTATTGTGATAGTTTCATATCCTCAAATCAGCACAATTGTTTCACCTAAGGAAATCTCCCCGCAGAGCTATCTTTCAAGCTGTATTGAACCAGATGTGAAAGAAGCTGTTGAGGCTCTTGCAAGACAGGGAGGGGAGGGGAATCCAAGCGGATATATAAATTACCTTAACACAAAAGTAAAATATTTGTGCTATACTTCTGAATATTACAAACCATGTTTAATTCAACAACCTCTTCTAATTAGCCATTTTGAAGATGAACTTTCTGGGATATTAACTCCAAAAGCAGAGCAGTGCGCGAAAAGTCTCATAAATGAGTATGAAAAAAGAGGATATTCTGTTTCAGCTTCCAAGATAAATTCTGATGTTTCTCTCGGTTCTGGAAAAGTAAAAATAGGATTTTTAATGCCTATGACAATAACAAATGAAGAAACTTCAAAGACCTTTAACGGATTTGATGTAAGCATTGAGAACAAAATTTATGATTTGCTGTCTATTGCCACAAGCATAGTTGATTATGAAGCAACTTACGGAGATTCAGAGACCACAACCTATATCGGATATTATCCTGACCTGAAAATAGAAAAAATAAAACTTGAAGACGGAGTTAAAATTTATAAGCTGACAAACGTGCTGACAGATGAGATGTTCCAATTTGCTACAAGGAGCCTTGTATGGCCTCCAGGATATGGGCTACAATGAGAATGAGTGAAAGGTTGAGGGTTGTGACTAAGATTGGGGATATTCCTAAGATTGCAGAGGAAATAGCAAAAAACAAGAATGTAAAGGCAGTTTATTTGTTCGGAAGCCATGCTACTGGGATGGCATATTCATTGTCAGACATAGATTTGTGTGTAATAGGCAAACTTGATGATAAAGAAAAATTGAAAGCGATGAGTTTTTCAAGCGATAATTTGGACATCTCTTTTTTTGAGGAGCTGCCTATTTATATAAAGTTTAGAGTTCTGAATGAGGGCCGCCTGCTGTTTGTTAGAGATAACGATTATCTAAATGTTCTAAAAATCAAAATAATGCGAGAGTATATAGACTTTAAGCCAATGATAAACAAATATATCCAAAGGGTGATTTATGCGCAATCTTGAGAGAATTGTAACTGCGATGAAGGATATTGAACAAGTTTATAAAATAAAAGAGTTTGTTGATAGAGTGAGAAAGGTATTGGCGAAAGAAGGGGGCAAAAGATGAAAAGATTAATTGCAGTTCTAACCATTGTATCTTTTGTTTTTATTCTTGGAATTTTCTTAGTTGTTAATGTTGGCTTTGCTTCTGCAGCTGCTAATCCTCTCCAGAACCCTACTATTTGCTGCGAGAAAACAATTTCAGGGCTTTATTGCCAAGATGTTCCTTCAAATCAATGCGCTCCTGATGCAAAACAAGTTCCAACTTCATGCAGGGCAACAACTTATTGCAAGCCAGGTACATGCTTTGATTCAAACCAAGGAACTTGCTTAGACAACACTCCACAAAGCGTCTGCAACCAGAACAAAGGAATCTGGACTGACAATCCTGCGCCACAATGTGAATTGGGATGCTGTGTTCTTGGAGACCAGGCAGCTTTTGTTACACAAACAAGATGCAAAAAATTATCTGCTGATCTTGGGCTTGAAACAAATTATAAAAAAGAGATAAAAAATGAGGCTAGCTGTATTGCATCAGTATTGGGGCAGGAAAAAGGAGCCTGTGTTTTTGAATCTGAATTCCAAAAGACATGCAGAATGACAACAAGGGCAGAGTGTGCTGGTGGATTTTCTGGAAATTTAACAAAAGGAACATTCTTTAAAGGAAAATTATGCTCTGCAGAAGAATTAGGAACAAATTGCGGACCGACTGAAAAAACAACATGTGCGCCTGGAAAAGAGGAAGTTTATTTTGTGGATTCATGCGGGAACACTGCAAATATTTATGATTCTACAAAGAGCAATGACAAAGAATATTGGTCTGATATAAAAGATAAATCTGAATCATGCAATGCAGAGAGTGCAAATGCGGACGATAAAAATTGCGGGAACTGCAATTATATTCAGGGAAGCATATGCAGAGCAACAAGCAGTTCAACTGCAAAGCCAAAATTAGGTGCAAATATATGCGCAGATTTGAACTGCAAAAAAACTTCAAATGGAAAAGGTTACAAGCACGGAGAGTCTTGGTGTGTTAATAGTGACCCTCTGAACTCTGTTGGAAGCGGTTTCTACAAACATATTTGCATAAACGGGGAAGAAGTTCTTGAGGCATGCGCTGATTTCAGGCAAAACATTTGTATTGAGGGAACAATAAGCTATGCAGGAGGAACATTCTCACAGGCAGCATGCAGAGTAAATAGGTGGCAGGAGTGCACAGCACAAGGCTCCAAAGAAGATTGTGAGAACGATGATAAAAGAGAGTGCAAATGGCTTGACAACAGCTGCGTTCCTAAAGTATCTCCTGGGTTGAAGTTCTGGGAGGGAGAGGAAGCATCTGCCATATGCGGACAGGCAAGCACAATATGCACAGCTACCAAAAAAACTGATATATTTGGAAATGATGATTGGGAAGGTGATTGCGTAGATAGCAAAGGCAATACTGCTCCCGCTTGGGTGAATCAAAAGGGCCAAGTCTGCCATGCACTTGGAGATTGCGTTGCTACAACTGATGCAAACCTTGTAGCTGACAAAAAGCTAAACTGGCTTAAAGATAAAAGCAAAAACGGGGCTTAATTTATTTGTAAGAGCCATAGGTTTATTAAGAAAAATTACTTTATTGATCTGAGATGGAGATAATATTTATAAGACATACTGAAAAAGAGCTGTGGGAATGAGTTCTAAATATGTAAAGGGTGTTGCTTTTTCTGAGATAACTATCTTCGTTTTTGCGATTGTTGCTTTTGCTTAACGACCAAATTTATTGATTAACGTTCTTAGGTCTTTTATTATCTCCTTTGCTTCTTCTCTTGAGACCTTTAGGCCATAATAATTAATCCCATTTCTTGTTTTTCTCAACCTGTCAAAGATATCTGCCTCTCTTGATAGATTTAGAATTTCTTTTAGAAATGCAGTATAACATTCATGATTGTAAATTTTATAACCTCTTTCAAGTGAGAGACATTCCAAGTATTCTCTTAAAGCATCATAAAATAATATTATTTTTACGAGATATAACTCATCTGGTAATATCTCTGCAGATCTTATCTTTAGCTTTGCAGTTTCTTTAACCGAATTTATGAGA
>CAYZSY010000014.1:15891-18249 GCA_964481185.1 Candidatus Woesearchaeota archaeon
TGAGACCTGTGTCTTTCTTTACATCTTTGACCATCTTATCTTTAATGCATTCCCGCCAGTCCATCATTACCAATTGCCTCTTAGTTTGTAACCATTCAATATATTGTTTAATAAGTCCTTATTCTTAACACTTTCTCTGTCTTTAAAGACAAATATCTGAATGTCTCTTCTTAATTTCTTTTTGAATTCTTCAACAACAATTTCTTTTTTTTCTGGAGTAAATATTGCGATATCGATATCCGAGTCTATCTTTGCTTCTGCCTTTGACAGAGAGCCAAAAAGGATTACCTGGGAATTTGAAAATTCTCTTTCCAAAAATTTAATAAATCCTGCATCTTCCAAAGTATTTCTCCAATAAATTCTTGACAAATCGATAAAATTTAGGTTCTCTCCGTTAGCAAAATAGTAAATGTATTGCTTTTCACTCTCCCTTTTTAACAGACCTTTGTGATAATACTCATCCAGAAGCTTAGATGCTGTGGGGGGAGATATTTTTTGCATTCTTGCATATTCTCTAACATTTATTCTTCTATAGCTATCTTCAAAAAAAGGCTTTAAACTGTTAATTATATCTAACATCTGTTAAATTAACTTAACGCTTATATTTAAATCTTGTGATTGTCAATATATATTGACAGCTGTTAATAATTATTTACACTGTGGCAAATAGAATTATAGATTGTTAGTTACTTTCGCAAAGTAACAACAAAAGGAAAGATTTGAATATCTCTTTAACTTATAGAAAGTATGAGTAAAGGTTTAGCCGGAGTTTTAGCTCTTGGCGGGGGATGTATGCAGCTTGCAGGATTGGCTTTGAAAGGAAATGCTATGAAAACACATAATCCGCTTGCAGCAAGAGACCTTGGTGATGCAATAATTGATTATGGAAATGCACATGAACGTGAGAGTGGGGAGAATGGGAATAATAATAGAAATAGTGGGAACAATGGTCGTTCGGATATGGAAATTGAACAGAAATATGAATTTTATATGTTTACTCCAACA
Source organism: Candidatus Woesearchaeota archaeon (assembly GCA_964481185.1). GTDB lineage: Archaea > Nanobdellota > Nanobdellia > Pacearchaeales > GW2011-AR1 > JAOAJC01. Next base: position 16,897 of record CAYZSY010000014.1, read on the forward strand.
TTAATTGACAAAGCTACTGGGGAAGTCGTTGATTATTCAAAGAGGGAAGGAAATCCTGCAGAATTTAAAGAAGATGAAAGTATATTTGCAAAGGGGATAATACCTTGTCAGAACCGCTTCATAAAATTCGTACTATATAATAGCGCGGGGGATAGGGTCTCCGAAACCGAGTCTTCTACCAAATATAGTTCAAATGAATTTCAATTTAAATTCAACCTTGAAACTTTAAAATTTGAGGAGGTTTATACTGCAGCTTGGTACGATCATAAATATCCTACGAAACTTATATTCAAAGACGGCACTGAGGAAATACTTAGTAAGGAAGAAGAAACCTTGCTTGGGAAGTCTTCCTTTAAGAGAAGTAGGAAAAACAAAGAAGAAAGTAGGGCTGAGAATAAATAATTTCTGGGCAATTTTCTGTTATTAAGAATGTTTATAAATTAGCATTATTTGTCTAGTTTATGTATAAAAAAAGGAGAGAATTGTATACTCAAAGCTGGGCTTTAACTCAAATTTTTCTATTGGTTCTTGCCATTTTTGCCTTTGCATTCATACTTAATAATTCTACACTTGTTAATGCAGACGAAGATGATAAAACTGATAAGGTTGATTTAGGTGGTGGTGCAACACTTTTACTGAAACAAGCAATTCCAAGAGCAAAAGCTGTTGCCAATGTTCCAGCGGTTGCCGGAGCGACCAGACAATATTTCTCGTTTGGCAATGCGAAAGCAATAGAACTTGGAGGTAGTAGAGGTACAATAGACCTCGCAAAAATCTCGGAGATAAATAGACTTCCAGAGAGTGCAGGAGGTGGAGCCAAAATAATAGTCGATGGAGTTGAAAAAACATTGACCAAAGAGCAGTTTGATAAGTTGACCGTAACAGTTAATGCTAATGGGGGCTCTCTAAAAGATTTTGTAACATATAAGGGATCAATAACTGGATTAGAAGGATTTTTAGGCTCTCTCGCGGAAGGAGCTGTTTGGGCAGGAATTGCTTATGGAATGGGGCAGATGATTGGTAGTTTCTTTGGATTTAATAAAAAACAAAGTAATACTCTAGGTAGGGCGCTTGCGACTGGGGCTTTTACGTGGCAAGTATCTCAGGGAATTGCGCCCAACACTATCACCGCTACTGGTGGATTTTTTATAGGAGCAGGTATCGCAGCAATAGTTTTTATTGCGACATACAAGAAAGAAAAGGAAAAGACAATTACATTCACATGCGGGGCATTTGAGCCGCCTATTGGGGGGGCGAAATGCGAGGAATGCAACAAAGACAAATTCAGGCCGTGCTCTGAATATAGATGCAAGGCATTAGGGCAGGCATGCCAGCTTCTTAACAAAGAAGCTC
>CAYZSY010000015.1:0-17887 GCA_964481185.1 Candidatus Woesearchaeota archaeon
CTAAGAGGAATCTTCCCCTAAGGAAAGGGGATGAAGTGCTTATCATGCGAGGCGCCTTCAAGAAGAAAAAGGCCAAAGTAACTTCTCTGGATTTGAAAAATACTCGAGTCATTTTGGAAGGAATGCAAAGAGCAAAGAAAGATGGCTCAAAAGTTAATGTATTTTTCCACCCAAGCGTTCTTCAGATTCACGTTTTAAATCTCGACGACAAGCAGAGGGTTGCAGCATTGAGCAGAAAGTCAGGTCAAAGAGAAGTTGTCAGCAAGGAACAGGAGAAAAAATAAAATGCATCAGACAAGACAGGAAGCAACAACAAGACTGCCTATAGAAAGAAAAGGAACAAAATACATAGCAAGAGCCTCATCTGATTTGGAAAATTCAGTTCCTGTAATTATCGCTTTAAGGGATATTTTGAAGCTTGCAAAGACAAAAAAAGAAGTAAAGAAGATGATAATTCAAAAAATGCTAAAAATAAACGGCAGGGAAGTCATAGACCAGAACGAGAGCATTAAATTGTTCAACCTTTTTGAAGCAGGCAAGACTTATGTTTTAAAATTGTCTCCGACCAGGAAATTTTTTTTTGAAGAAACAAAAGATTCCAAAGAAAGATTGTGCAAAATAATCGGCAAAAGGCTCGTTTCTGGAAATAAAATTCAGCTTAATCTTCACGACGGTACAAACCTACTTTGGGATAAAAAAGCAAATGTTGGAGATTCGGTTTATCTTGATTTATCTGGAAAAATAAAAAAACATATTTCTCCCGAGAAAGGCAGGGAAGTTTTTATTATATCTGGGAGATATGAGGGTCAGCACGGGAAAATTGTTAATATTCAGGATAGAAAAATATCTGTTAAATTCAAGGAGAATTCTTCAGTTCTTGGGCTGGGCAATTTAATATTACTATGAAGACAGAAGCGAAACTGGAAAACCCAATGAGGCAGATTAAAATGGAAAAAGTTATTCTTAGTGCCGGTGCAACAGGGGACGATTTGATTAAGGCAAAAAAACTTCTTGAGATTGTAAGCGGAAGGAAAGCACAGATTCTGGCATCATCAAAAAGAATTCCTGAATTTGATGTTCGACCTGGTCTTGAAGTTGGCACAAGAGTTACTCTTAGAGGAAAAGAAGCCCTTGATATTCTTAAGAGGCTTTTGAGTGCGATAGCAAATGAGCTAAAAAGCAAACAGGTTTCAGACAATCATTTTTCATTTGGGGTAAAAGAATACATAGAAATTCCAGGAATGGAATACCAGAGAGATATAGGCATTCGCGGATTTAATGCAACAGTTGTTTTTACAAGAGCAGGCTTAAGGGTAAAATTAAAAAAAATAAAAAGGGGAAAAGTTCCAAAGAGACAGTTCGTTTCAAAGGATGAGATAATCAATTACATGAAAGGAGCCTTCAAAACGAAGTTTAAATAAAATGACAGCAAGCGATTGGAATAAAATATTAAAGCAGCTTCGTGGCAAGCCCGTTGTAATGCAGAAATTTCTAAGGCATTGCAAGCCCAAAGATAGAAAATCGGGCATAGCAACAAAAAAATGTGAGAGATGCGGCAGATTTGGCGCCCATTTAAGCCAATATAATCTAAATTTGTGCAGACAATGCTTCCGTGAGATTGCGGAAGAGATTGGCTTCAAGAAATACAACTAAAATGTCACAGGATATAATTGCAGACGCGTTGAATAAGATGATTAATGCAGCCAGAGCTGGAAAAACCGCTCTTTCTGTGAGCAGGTACTCAAAGCTTTTGTTGTCTATCTTGGCAATTGCAAAGCTCAAGGATTATGTTAAGAATTACAGGGTAGAGAATAACATCCTGAACATCGAGATAGGTAAGCTTAATTCTTGCAAGGCTATAAAGCCAAGGTTTGTTATAGGGGCTGATGAAATAGAAAAATACGTTAAAAGATATCTTCCTGCAAAAGATATTGGAATAATAGTTATCTCAACTTCCCAAGGACTTATGACTCACAATACTGCTCAGGAAAAAAACATAGGGGGAAGCCTTCTGGCTTATTTCTACTAAAATGAAAAGACAAATAACAGAACAAATAGAGCTGCCATCAGGAGTTTCATGCGAGATTGGCGATAAAGTCCTGAAATTTAAGAAAGGTAGCGTAGAGCTTGAAAAGAAAACGGATGTTCCAGGTCTTGTTACATCATTAAAAGACAATAAATTAGTTCTTGAGTGCAAAAAAGGAAACAAAAATGACTTCAAGATAATAAAATCTTATATCGCCCATATAAAAAATATTTTTTCTGGTTTGGAAAAAGAGCATGTTTACAAGTTAGAATCATGCAATGTTCATTTTCCTGTAACTCTCAAGGTTGAGGGAAATAAATTCGTAATAACTAATTTTCTTGGTGAGAAAACTCCGAGATTTGCAAAAATTCCTCAGGGCGTTAAAGTTGAAGTGAAAGGCCAGAAAATAACAGTTTCTTCTCATAACAAGGATTTGGCAGGGCAGACAGCGGCAAATCTTGAGAAAGCAACAAAAATAAGAAGCAGGGACAGAAGAATTTTCCAGGACGGAATTTTTCTAGTTGAAAGACCTGCAGGAGCAAAATAATGGGACATAAAAGACCAAAATTCATAAGACCAGACACCAATAGATTTTCAAGGCTTGGAAAGAACAGAAGAAAGCTTCACAAATGGAGGCGTGTTAGAGGAAAATCAAACAAGCTAAGGTTGGGAAGGGGAGGATATTCAAAAGTTCCTGCAGTTGGCTTTAAATCGCCAAGAATAGAATCAGGAAAGATTAACGGATTTGTGCCAAAGCTTGTTCATAATCTTGCAGAACTTAACTCTTTGGGAAAAAATGAAGCAGCAATAATTGCAAGAATAGGTGCAAGAAAAAAGATTGAGCTTATTAAGAAAGCAGATGAGCTTAAAATCAAAATCTTAAATTTGGGGAGAAATAAGTAATATGAAATTGGAAAATAAAAAGGATTTTGCATCCAATGTTCTTGGAGCAGGCAAAGGCAGGATAATTTTCAACAAGTCAAGGCTTTCTGAAATAAAAGAAGCAATGACCCGCCAGGATATAAGGGATCTGTTTGCCAGCGGTGCAATTTCAATTGCTGAGATAAAAGGCAGAAAAAAGATAGAAAAAAGGCTTACAAGAAGGAGAGCAGGAAGCAGGAGACAGCCAGCAATAGACAAAAAAAGGCAATATATTATTACGACAAGAAAGTTGAGAGCTTATCTCTCAGAGCTTAGAAAAGCAGAAAAGATAACAGAAGAGCACTTTCATAAATTAAGAAAAGAAATAAGGGCAAGTTCCTTCAGAGATAAAGGCCACATGAAGGAAAGAATAAAATTAATGGGAGATAAATTATAGTATGAAACTGCCAAGACGAAGAAGACTTGAAGCAAAGACAGACTATAAGTCAAGACTAGCCTTGCTTAAATCAGAAAAGCCAAGACTGGTGGTTAGAAAGACAAATCGTTATATTATTGTGCAGATAGTCAGCAGCGAGATTGCGCAGGATAAGATTTTGGTTGGAAAAACATCTAAAATTCTTCTCTCAAGCGGACTGCCTCCAGAATCATCTGGAAGCTTAAAGAGCTTAGGCGCAGCATATCTTACAGGATTTATAGTAGGAAAACTCGCTCTTAAATTGGGAATTAAGGAAGCAATCGTTGACTCTGGCATGAATATAAACGTCAAAAATTCAAGAATTTATGCAGCACTAAAAGGTGCAGTTGATTCTGGAATGAAAATCCCGCATAATGAAAAAGTTCTTCCTGCCATGGAAAGCATTAAAAGCGAAAAGATTTCAAAACTATTTGACAAGATAATGGGGGAGAACAAATGACATTCATAGATTTAAGAGAAAGCAGCACAAGCACAGTACAGGAATTAAGAGAGCCAGAAGTAGGGGATGTGGTTCAATACGGGCAGCATCGCTGCTTGGTGGAATCTATCTTAAGCAGGAGAGATTTTGCTAACAAACTCTCTTTGTTGGAAAGAAATAACTTTGACAAAACTACTCTGAGAATGTATCAAGTTTATTATGTAAAATCTACAAGAATGGTAATGCCAATACCTGAAACTCAGACAATCATTTTGCCTAATAGGGTAAGAGATATAAGGGTTTATTCGAAATATGATAAGCAAATGATGGGGGTTGGATTGTAAGATGGCAGAAAAACTTTTAGTAAACAAGCCAAAAGGTCTCATTGAAGCAACTCCTGAAGAACTGGAGAAGATAGAGAAAGCAATAGTGGCCACTGAAAAAACAGAAGAGTTGCCAGTTCCGACAACCAGAAAAACGAGAGATGAGATTGAGAAAGAGAGGCAGGCAAGCGCTCTGGCTTCCTGGGTTCCAAAAACAGAGCTTGGGAAACTTGTAAAGGCGGGAAAAGAAAAAGACATAGATAAAATTCTTGAAAAAAGTAAAAAAATAGTTGAGCCGGAAATAGTCGACTATCTAATCAAACTTGAGTCTGACCTTCTTTCTATAGGGCAGGCAAAAGGTAAGTTCGGAGGGGGCAAGAGAAGAGCTTGGAGGCAAACACAGAAGAAAACAATGGAAGGCAACGTCACATCATTCTCATGCATGGCAGTTGTGGGAGATAAAAATGGCCATGTTGGAATAGGTATTGGCAAAGCTAACGAGACCCTGCCTTCAAGGACAAAGGCACTAAGAAGTGCAAGATTAAATATAATAAAAGTAATAAGAGGATTTGAGACAAAAGAAGCTCCAGGATCTAAGCCGCACACAGTTCCATTTGTTGTTAAAGGAAAATGCAGTTCAGTAACAGTTAAGTTGATTCCAGCTCCAAGAGGAACAGGTCTTGTTATTGGAGACGAATGCAAGAAAATCTTAAGATTAGCCGGAATAGAAGATGTTTACAGCATGACAAAAGGACAGACAAGAACTGTTTTTAATTATGCAAACGCGTGCATTGACGCTCTTAAGAAAATTGGGAGGATGAAACAATGATATTGACAATAAGAATTTCTGGCCTTGTTGAGATGCCTCCAGATGCAAAAGAAACATTGTTTAGAATGAGATTGAGAAAGAAATATTCTGCAATTTTAATGAAAGAGACCCAGGAAACAAAAAATCTTCTTCAGGCTGTAAGAAATTTTGTCGCTTACGGAAAAATAGATGAGAAAACTCTTGAAGAGCTTATCTCCAAAAGGGCAAAACCTCTTGACAATAAAATAAAGAAAATAGATTCAAAGAAGACAGCAGAGACAATATTAAAAGATGGAATTGAAAAATCAGGAATAAAGCCATTTTTCAGGCTTCATCCTCCAAGAAAAGGAATAGACTCAAAGACACACTATCCAAAAGGCGTTCTTGGTGACAATGGTGAAGCGATAAATGATTTGGTCAGGAGGATGTTGTAAATGAGAATACATAAAAGAAAGAAAAACACAAGATACAGAGGCTCCCAAACTCATAGAAGAGGGCACAGGAAAAGAACAAAAGGTTCAGGAAACAGGGGCGGGAAAGGAATGTCCGGCTCTGAAAACCAGAGAAAGTCTTGGATAATTAATCAGTTTGGAATGGAATATTTCGGCAGGGATAAAGCTCTAAGAAGAGGAATAGTTGCTCCAAAATTAAAAGTAATTAATTTGGACGATTTGATAAAAAGATTTGATTCACTGATAAAGCAGGGAATTGCAAAACAAACTCAAAAAGGGTTTGAATTTAATCTTCATGGATACAAGCTTCTGGCGGGAACAGGTGCAAATGCTAAGATATCGGTAAAAGCAAGCGCAGCCTCAAAATCAGCAATAGCGCAGATAAAAGCTGCTGGCGGCTCAATAGTTCTTGAAGCAGAAGAAAAAGATAAATCAGAAAATAAAGAAGAGAAACTAGAAAAGAAAGAGGATAAATCAGACAAGAAAGAAAAGATAGAAGAGAAGAAAGCGATTAAGAAATAAAATCTGCTCAATACAATAAATTTACTACTCATTTTAATAAAAAGTGCACATTATCTTTAAATAAGGTCATTTTGATATTAATTTATGAGTAAAGCAAGCAAATTAGAGTTTGAAGTAAAAGAAGGAATAAATACAATAGCAGTTCCACATCAAGGGAAAAGAATTACATTCGTAGCTCCTCATTTTGGTCCTTCAATTTATAATGTAGTAGGAGAACAAATAGATAATGCTAGACTCTTAAGACCTACTTTTGCAGAAACAGTTTCTCTAGTTTATTCTGCAACTCGAAATCAAGACAATAAATATGCTCGGCAAGTTTTGAATATTCTAAATAAAAAATGGTTCTGGGGATTTAATGATATAGTATACAAACCAAAAGAAGGAGTATTTATATCTGATAGAAACAGAAAAGAGGTTCATGTTCCATTTGGATTTCAAACTGGAGAACATTCTATTGATGAGCTTGTAAAGAATCCTTTTGTTCTTGCTCTAACAGAAGGAGAGGAAGGAGCAGAGAAGGTAGGTAAAATAGCAAAATCTCAAAAGAGAACTCCTTATGTCTGGAGTTTTGATAGAGTAAATTCAAAAACTAGTTCGGTTGCGGGCTTGGTCTCCAACTGGAACGGCAGGTTGAGTGTCGTTGGCTGCGACTTGAATGGCGACTATGACGGCTGTGCGTTTGGGGTGTCCGAGTAAGTGCCAGCAGGCGCTTGACGCAATTTTTTTGGAAAGCTCATTAGGACCACAACTCTTTTTACATGAATCTTCTTTGAAGCGAAGATTAAAGATTTGCATCAGCAAATCTTTTTAAACTTCTTTTTTATGCTAATATATAATGGACGTAAAAAGCATAATTTACAATCTGCCCGAGGTAAAGCATCCTGAAGAGAAAAAAATAAGCTTTAATGTAAAGCTTAAATGGACTCTTATAGTTCTTGCAGCATTCTTTATACTTGCAAATATCTCCCTTTTCGGCTTAGCGCAAAACTCTCTTGAAAGGTTTGAATATCTTGCAATTATTCTTGGAACAGATTTTGGAAGTATAATCTCTCTTGGTATTGGTCCAATCGTCATGGCCTCTATTATTCTTCAGCTTCTCGTAGGTTCAGGAATTTTTAAAATAGACACAACAACTTCAGAAGGAAAGAAATTCTTCCAGGGAATTCAAAAGATAGGAGTTCTCGCTTTCATACTCTTTGAGGCGATGGTTTATGTCTTAATGGGTGGACTTCAGGCCCAGCCAGGTTTTGCAGGCATTGTTATCTTTCAGTTAATTCTAGGCGGGCTTGCAATAATGTTTATGGACGAGGTAACCTCAAAATGGGGATTTGGCTCAGGAGTCTCTATATTTATAGTTGCAGGAGTTGCATGGAGAATTTTCAATGGATTGTTCCAGTTTATAGGGGCAAACGGGGCAAACTGTCTTTCAGACTTCTCTGGAACTCCTTGTGCAGGAAATGTTTTGATAATTCTTCAGGCTGTGATAAACGGAGCTCCAAAAGAAGCGCTTCTTGCGATAGCAACAATCGCAGTTACCGCGATTATCTTTGCCGCAGTAATCTGGGCGCAAAGCCTGAAAGTAGAAATTCCTCTTTCATATGATAGACTAAGAGGTTACAGCATGAAATGGCCTCTAGCATTTTTCTATACTTCAAATATTCCAGTTATTCTTACAGCAGCTCTTGTTGCAAACATTCAGCTTTTTGGCAGTCTTGTTGAGGGAGCAGTTGGACACGGAACAATACTAGGCACTTTCTCTCAAGGACAGGCAGTTTCAGGTCTTTCTTATTGGCTTGGCAGTTCAAATCTTCTTGAGTCTGTAATAAGGGGAAATTTACAAACAATTCAGATATTCCAGACAATTACTCATTTAATATTTTACATGGGAATCTCTGTTGTTTTTGCAATTTTCTGGGTAAAAACATCTGGTATGGATGCACGAGCCCAGGCAAAAAAAATAATTTCTTCAGGCCTGCAAATTCCAGGATTTAGAAAAGACGAAAGAGTCTTGGAAGCAATTCTCTCAAGATACATTCTTCCATTAACTGTCATGGGCGGTCTGACAATAGGTGCTCTGGCAGCAATTACAGATTCATTGGGCGCTTTAACTTCAGGAACAGCAATTCTTCTTGGAGTTATGATAATGTACCAGTTATATCAAAATATTGCACAGCAGCACGCAGTTGACATGAATCCAGTTCTGAAGAAAATCATCGAGTAAAAAAGTGTAAATAAGGATAGTAATCTTTTTAAAGTCCCAAAAATTTATTGACAAGCATGACAAAAACAGTTAGATGCATACTAAAAGAAATAACACCAACATCAAGACCCCCACAATCAAGAATAGATATGTGCCTCTATCGTGCGCTTGTGCATTATGTAAAAGAAGACATAAAATTATCTGAATTTAGCAAAGCAATCTCTTGTTTTAAGAAATACGGATATGATGTAAAAGAGTATTCCGATATTTATGAAGAGATTAAGACAAGAGTTGATAGTGCAAAGAAAAATGGCTTACAAAAGTTAATTGAGATATCCTAACTTCTTAAAAATCGCCTAATTTAAATATCTGGGTTTTAATATACTAATTAATATGGTAGTTGAATTTATACAGCAATTTGCACAATCTTCTCCAAGAATATTTGTAATCCTTGTCTCAATCTTAGTTTCTCTTTTCATTTCTGCTGTTAATTATTTCGTTCTTAATAAGGAAAGAATGCGCGAGATAAAGGAAAGGCAGAAAGCTCTTCAGGCTGAGATGAAAAAGCATAAGGATAATCCGCAGAAGATGATGGATCTGCAGAAAGAGATGTTTTCTCACGTGGGCGAATCATTTAAGCACTCAATGAAGCCAATGTTGATAACATTCATTCCAATTGTTCTGTTTTTCCCATTGATAAGGTCTGCACTTATAACAACCGAAATAGCAAAGACATGGTTCTGGTGGTATCTTGGAACCTCAATAGTTGCCTCAATGGCATTCAGAAAATTGTTCAAGTTGCCTTGAACAGTTAAATTTAATTTTCATGAAAGCCCTATCACTAAAACAACCAATGAAAAATTTTGGTTTTGCTAACCTTCCCCTAGGCCAGATTGTTGGAAAGGCCATTCTAAAAGATGTTAAAAAATATAATTCAGACGAAGAGCATCAAGCAGATAAGGATTTGCATCTTGCATCGGGTAGATATGGTTTTATCATAGAAAATGTACAAAGAATAAAGCTGATTGAGTGCAATGGAAAATTAAACTTCTGAAACTTTAATGGAAAGATAGAGAAGTCTGTTACTTGCTGAACTTCTTCAAGTCTTCTCCATGTAATCTTGCTATCTTCCCCTCTTTTATTTTCACATAACCAACATCAAATCTGTTTAAGTCAAAATTCTTCTCAAGAATATCCTTGAAAATTTTTAAGGCGAATTTAATCCCATCTTCAACACTCATCTCTTCATCAAAATCTTTTCTTAAAATTTCTTTTATTCTCTCATCATTTTCTCCTATTGCATTCGCCTTGTAAGCAAAGAAATTTCCCGTAACATCAGATGTGTAAATGTATGCTTTTCCCTTGCTTACTCCTCCAAGGAGAATAGAAACCCCATAAGGCCTTGCTCCGCCGTATTGTGTAAACATCTGCTCTCTGTCAGCAATCATTCTTATCACAGATACGGGCTCAATCGGCGCGCTGTAAGTCACTCTGTTTTGCTGTGCCAAAACCTGTGCTTGCTCTATCAAAATTCTTGCATCAGACAAAATCCCTGCTGCAGTTGCAACAATATGCTCGTCAATTTCGTAAATCTTATTTGCAGATTCAGGAGCAATTAATTTATCTCTTACTCTTCTGTCTGCTACAACAACTATTCCATCTTTGCAAACCAGTCCGATGCTTGAGCTTCCCAGTCTTACTGTTTTCTCCGCATATTCAACTTGTAAAAGATGTCCGTCTGGAGAGAACATCGTCGCTGCTCTGTCGTAGCCCATTGCCTGATGCTGTATTTCCGTAGGTATGTCCATATTTTAAAGAATCTATCCTTAGATATAAATCTTTGTCATCCAAGCTATTTAAATTTTCTGATATTAACTATTAATCTGCAATCTTCAAAGATTGTCGCAACAATCTTTATATAACCTGCAGGATTTTAATCATATATGGCCAAAGTAACAGCAAGAGCAAAGGTAAAAGGCAAGCATTTTGAGATAGAAGTAGATTTGGATGAAGCACTAAAGGTAAAATCTGGAAAAGGAGATATAACCAAAGCTCTAGAATTTCCAAGAATCTTCACAGACATGAAAAAGGGAAATGTTGCAAAGGAATCTGATTTGGTTGAGTGTTTTGGCACAAAAGAGCCTTACGAAATTGCCAAAAAGATAATAATCTCAGGCGAGATTCAGAAGACGCAGGAATTTAGAGATTCAGAAAAAGATGCAAAGATAAAAAGAGTTATAGATATCTTATTGAAAAATGCAGTTGATCAAAATGGAAGACCATACACTGAAGAAAGAATAAAAAGAGCAGTAGAAGAAGCGCACTATTCATTTGATTCTCGCGCCCCCGAACAACAACTCAATGATGTTGTTTCAAAACTGCAGACAATAATTCCGATAAAAATAGAAACAAAGAGAATTAAGCTTACTATTCCTGCTCAATATACAGGACAAATTTATGGTCTTTTGAAAGATTACAAAGAAAGTGAAGAGTGGCTTGCAAACGGCTCCCTACAGGCAGTTTTAAATATCCCAGCAGGAATGCAGCTTGATTTTTATGACAAATTAAACAGCATTACCCATGGCGCTGTCCAGAGTGAAGATTTGCCAGAGAAAAAATAATCTCTAAAGCAGTTTATCTGTTTCTACTGCAATATACAAAAAATCACCGAATAGATTAAAAACAAGATTATTCAGCTAAGACCATGGAAGAATTAAAGGGTAAAGAGTATTTTAAAATTAAGAGACTTAGGTCTGATATCTATGTTCGCAAGGGTAATCAGACTCTTAGTTTTGCTTATCCTCCAGAAGGACAGGGATCTTATAATGAGATGGCGGAAAGAGTTATTAAATCAGGCCGCCAATTGCCAACAACTTCCCAGATGCTTTCTCTTGTTTATAATTTAGCAATAAATAATCATTTGTGGGATGAGCAGGAATGTAAGGAGTTATTGGATATAACTAAAGGGAGATATTTCTGGACATCAACAGAAAACCTTTATGTTCCAGACAAAGGAGTTTATGTTTATGATAATGTTGATGGAAATATGCCTTCAGACAAAAGCTCTCTTGAAAAATTGCTTAAAGAAGGGGATAAAAGAGTAAGATTTGCTCCTTTTGGTTTTAGGCTTGGAGAGGGGGAGAGAAATGCCGAAGAGAACTCTTTAGTTCTTGCACATATAGGAAGAGAAGGTGCAATCGAACTGGCTTCAGCTTCAATTAATTTGGCAAACGACAAATGGCCATCTATTCTTGGCATCGAGAATCCAAAGTCTGAAAAGCTAATGCGTACAGCAATTGGATGCTTCAATTTTAAATATTCAGAAAAGAAGGGTTTATGCCTTGACTGCAGCTGTGATGCTGCCAATTATTATAACGGCTCTGCTATTTCTGTGAGTTCAGATGTATAAACCTCAATAAAAAGGCGAAAATAGAAACCTTTAAAAATAACCAAATTTAAGCTTATTCGTAAAAATAATGGGCATTGAGAGATTAAGATTATCTTTTTGTCTGATTTTAAACGCATGAAAAAAATTACAGAGCAGGCACATGAAGCCGAAGAAGAGTATTCTGGCGAAACTCCTAAAAAAAGAAAGGTAGTCATACCAGGAGAGGTTATTGTTTCTGGAGAGGATTTCTTGCCAGGAGACGGTGCAAGAAGAGTTGGAAACGATGTAGTTGCAGTTCGTTTTGGTCTTGCTGAAGAAGCAGGAAGAATGATTAAAGTTATTCCAATAACGGGTGCTTTCGTGCCAAGGAGAAATAATGTTGTTATAGGCAGAGTTACAGATATAACTTTCCACGGCTGGCTTATAGATATTGACTCTGCAGCAGCTGGTTTTCTTCCAGTTGAAGAATCTCCAAGATTCATAAACAAAAGCGAGATGGACCAATTCTTAGATATTGGAGATGTAGTTGCAGCAAAAGTCTGGTCTGTTAAGGCAAAGGGAATAGACTTGGCAATGCGCGGCAAGGGTTTGGGAAAATTAGAAGGCGGTTTTATATTTAGGGTAATTCCAAACAGAGTTCCAAGAATAATAGGAAGAGAGGGAAGTATGATTAATTTAATAAAAGAAAAGACTGGATGCGATATCACGGTAGGTCAAAATGGGTGGATATGGATAGGCGGAGATTTAGATGCAGGAATAAAAGCAAGAAGATCAATTGAATTCATAGCAGAAAAAGTTTATGTTGACGGTTTGACAGAAAAAATGGAGGAATGGTTCAGCAAGAACTAGATAACATGGCAAAAGAACATAAAAGACCAGATGGAAGAAAAAACGCGGAAATGAGAAAGATGTCTGCAAAAGTAGGAGTAATTCCTAACGCAGACGGCTCTGCAATGTTCTCATTTGGAGATACAGTTGCAATCGCTGCAGTTTATGGTCCAAGACAGTTGCACCCACAGCACATGCAGAATCCTGCAACAGGAATTTTAAGAGTTAATTATGATTTACTGAGTTTTTCAGTTTCTGACAGAAAAAAACCAGGACATTCAAGGCGCTCGCAGGAAATATCAAAAGTTACAGAGCAGGCTTTGCTTCCTGTTTTAGACCTCAAGGAATTTAAAAACACAGTAGTTGATGTTCAGATTTACATACTTCAGGCAGACTCAGGAACAAGAACAGCAGGAATAAATGCAGCTTCAATGGCTCTTGCAGATGCAGGAATTCCGATGAGAGATTTGGTTTGTTCTGTTGCAGTAGGAAAGCAGGACAAAGAATTAATCGTTGATTTAACAAAAGAAGAGGAAGATTTTGAAGAAGGCGAAGGAGCTACAGATTTTGCTGTTGCAAAAGTTGCAAATTCAGATGAATACACTCTTTTGCAGTTAGACGGCAAAATTCAGCCAGAAGTTGTCAAGGAAGTTTTAAAGCTTGCAAATGATTCATGCAAGGAGATTTATGAATTTCAGAAAAAAACACTAAAGGAGAGTATTGAAAAATGAGCTCAATGACAACATCCAATCTGACTATTGAAACATTAAAGAAAATGTTTTCAGAGAATAAAAGATTTGACGGAAGAAAACTTCTCGAACATAGAGATATCTCAGTTAAGCTTGACATTTCAAACAAGGCAGAAGGAAGTGCAGGAATAAAGATTGGAAAGACAGAAGTTGTAGTCGGTGTAAAACTTAGCATAGGCGAGCCATATCCAGACTCTCCTGACAAAGGAAATCTTACTGTTTCAGCTGATTTGCTTCCTCTTGCTTCTCCAAGATTTGAGATGGGTCCTCCGGATTTTCCTGGAATAGAGCTTCCAAGGCTTGTTGACAGGGCAATCAGAGAATCTCACATGATTGATTTAGAGAAACTTGTTATCAAGAAAGGAGAAAAAGTCTGGACTGTTTACATAGACATCTATCCAATAAATGACGATGGCAATCTCATAGATGCAGCAACTCTTGGCGCATTAATTGCCTTGAAAAATGCAATGGTTCCAGAATTGGACAAAGATGACAAGATAGATTATGAAAAGAAATCAACAAAGAAACTTCCTTTGCATAAGGATATAGCACCCATATCATTTTCATTCTTTAAACTTGGAAATTCCATAATTTTGGACCCAACAAGAGAAGAAGAAGAGGCATGCGAAGCAAGGATTACATTCGGAATCTCAATGTGGAAAGATCAGTATATGATAAATTCGTGCCAGAAGAACGGAGAGATACCATTTACAGAAGCAGAAATATCAAAAATTATGGATACAATTTCCAAGAAATTTGAAGATTTTAACGAAAAACTTAAAAAGTTTTTGTAAGATAATATAATATGGAACAGACGTTCACAAAGTACGAGATTGCAAGGATTATAGGAGCAAGAGCGTTGCAGATTGCAATGGACGCACCCCTTCTTCTTAAATTATCAGATGCCGAATTAAAGGAGATGATGTATGATTCTCTGACAATTGCTGAAAGGGAGTTAAACGAAGGAGTTTTGCCAATAGCAATAAACAGGCCTGTTCCAAAACTTAGGAAACAAAAGCTTACTGCTGTTAAAGAAGAATCTTCCTCAGATGAAGAACTTGTTGCAAAAGAGCAGGAAGTTGAAAAAGAGATTGTAGAAGGAGTCGCAGAGCTTGGCCTTGTTGAAGGAGACGAAATTGAAGATTATCAGGACGAGCCAGTATCATCTGAGCCAGCCCACGAAGAGCAGTAGCTTCGCTAAATTGCTCTTTATTACAACAATTCTTATAAACTCCTTATATTAATTTATACTATGCCTAAAATTCATGTTTTAAATGAAGGAGATTCTAATTGTTTACATACACATGTATTCTACATAGACAACGCATTTGATGGGCAAGCCTGGTGGTGTGATATTTGTCCAAGACACGAAAAGATAGATTATTCTCCCGGAGAGAAGATACTATTTCCGCCGCTTGCACTTATAAGCACATCAAATCCCGAATATGGTGGGGAAGAAGTTTATGCATTCAGAGCAAATAAGGAAGGAAGAGTAACAAAGAAAGATATACTTTTTCCAGAGCAAAGAATATTAAGAAAAGATATTGGAAAAGGGTTAGCCGAAAGATTATAATAAAACATTATTCTTAAAAACAGCATTTTCTTCTAATTTACATGTTAATTAAAGAGGTTAAGGCAGAGAAAATTCCGGATTCAAGGGGCGAGCAAACGCTAAAAGTAACAATCGATGGAGTAGCTGCATCAGCTCCAAATGGAAAGTCAACAGGAAAATACGAGACAAAACCATACAATACGAGCCTTGATTTTTCAATAGAAGAGATAAATCATCTTAATTTTAATTTCGAGATTAAAACTTTTGAAGATTTGAAGAAAGTTGAAAATTTTATCTGCAAAAAATACAAATTCAGGAATGCAAGGCAGTTTGGAGCGAATGCACTATTTGCTCTCGAATCAGCAATTCTAAAGGCTCTTGCAAAATCAAGAAACAAGCAGCTCTGGCAGATTGTTAATCCTGCTGCAAAGAGATTTCCAGTGCCAATAGGGAATGCCGTGGGCGGGGGCCTTCACAGTTCAAGATTTAAAATTCATCCGATTTTTCAGGAATTTCTTGTTATTCCAAATGAGAAAACTTTTCATGAAAATGTTGCAGTTATGAAAGAAGTTTACGAGAAAATAGGGGCTGTTCTGAACGCATCTGAAAAAAATGATGAGGGCGCTTGGCAGGCTCAGCTTAATAATAAAGAGGTTCTGGAAGTTTTATCAAAATTCAAAGACAAAATAGGGATTGGAATAGATGTAGCCGCCTCTTCTTTCTTTAGAAATGATTTATACATTTATGCTTCAAAAATGCCAAACAGGGAGAGCCAGATTATTTACATGAACAATCTTGTAGAAGATTACGACCTTTACTATATAGAAGACCCTCTGCAGGAGGAAGATTTCACAGGTTTTTCTCAGATAAAGAAAAAGCATCTTGTTGTTGGAGATGATTTGACAGCAACTCAAATCCCAAGATTAAAGGAAGCAATAAAGCACAATTCAATTAATGCGATGATAATAAAGCCAAATCAAAATGGCTCTTTGCTTGAATTAAAAAAGATTTTTGATTTGTGCAAGGCAAACAACATAAAAACAATCATCTCTCACCGCTCTGGAGAAACAATGGATGCCTCAATAGCAGATTATGCTTTTGCTTTTGAGGCAGATTTCATAAAATGCGGAATTTCAACCGCTTGGAGAGAAGCCAAGTTAAAAAGGATGATTGAAATAGAAAATTCTCTTAGATAACCTTAATCATAAACATTTTTTCTATGCCCTATTCTTACAATTATAATCCTGTTCATCGAGACAATGATATCAGCCACTGCTCGATAATCTCCTATCCTTAATCTCCATAATTTTTCTCCTTGTAATCTCTTGAGAAACCTAAAAGGGTTGTCTCTTATAGAATATATTTTGTTTAAGATTATTTCAGCTTCTTTTTTTTCTAATTTTCTTAAAAATCTTTCGGCGTTTTCCGCTATTTGAATTGAGTACATCTTATCTCAGCAAAATTCTCAATTCTTTTGCAACTTGTTCTATTGGTTTAATTCTTCCTTTTCTTACATCATCTAGCCCAATCTTAATTTCATTAATCTCTTCTTCACTGAGAGTTTCTTCTTCAGTGTTGTCCATAAGATTGTTTAGGACTTCATCATAAGACTGTCTCTCTAAGCTTTTCAATGCCTTTAGTCTCTCCAATGTGTCTTGATTTAATTGTATAGTTGTCTTTTCCATATTATATAGTAACTATAATAAGTATATAAACATTTTGTATCTATCAATAATATGCTGCTTTTTTTCTAAAATATTTTGCAATTTTAATTACAACAAATCCATAAATCAATCCAAACAGCGCCCCGAACAAGACATCAGAAGGATAGTGCATTCCATTATGTATTCTTGATAATGCCATTAGAACAATTAAAATTCCTGAAAAAATCCAGACAAATTTCTTTCTATAAAAATAACAAGGCACGAAAAGAACAGCAGCAATTATTGATACATGCCCTGATGGAAATGAAGAGTCAGTGCTCAAATTTCCAATCGGAACTATCTCATTAGGATAACTGATATATGGCCTTATTCTCTCAAATCCTTGATTTGCAATAATTCCCTTTATTAGAAAGTTTGTAAAAAAGAAGTGCAAGATTATTACAATAGCAATAATTGACAAAATTTTTACAGTGTGTTTTCTTTCTTTGAAGATAATAATAAGCACTACCAGAGATATTAAGAGAGTCATGAAAATATTTGAGCTAATTATCTTTGAAATAGAATCAATGAGTGTGCCTCTTCCAAATTCATTTATTGCTTTTATTATGATGAAATCTAACATATTATTCTAAATCTAATAAGATTTAAAAACCCCTCGTAACTTCAAGGAATACTTTGCAGGTGCAAAATCCCAAAAGGAAAGTAGCATGAACTCCTGCGCTGTTTATATAATAATTCAAATGGCAAAAACCAAAAAAACTGAAGAGAAAGAAGTTTCTGAGAAAGAGATGAAGGAAGAAAATGAAACAAAGAAAGCCGCTAAGGAGAATAAAGCAGCAGAAGCTCCCCTCAACAAAGAGCAGAATGTTAATTCAAAAGTTGAAGAGAAGAAAGAGGATAAAATAGATAAGAAAGCAAAGCTCGCAAAACTTCTTGAGAAGGCAAAAGAGCTTGAAAAGGGCGTCAAGGAAGTAAAGGAAATTTCTAAAGAAGAAGTAAAGACAAAATCTAAAGAAGCAAAAGAAGACGTTGTTGAGAAAAAAGAAATGCTTGTTCCAATAGAGGACTACCTAAAATCTTCAATTTATCTTGGAACAAGGGTAATGACTCCAGACATGAGAAGCTATGTTTATAGAAGAAGAGCAGATGGTCTTGCAGTTTTCAATACTTCTCTTCTTGACGAAAAAATAAGGGAAGCCGCAGAATATCTTGCAAAATTTGAGCCAAAAGACATAATCTTGGTATGCAAAAGAGAAGCAGGATGGAAAGCAGCTAAAAGATTCGCTGAAACATTCGGCATAAGATGCTTTACAAAAAAATATCCTGCAGGAATCCTCACAAACACAAATCTTGTAACATTCCAGGAAGCAAATTTAATATTTATCTGCGACCCTTGGCTCGACAAGAATGCTTTGAAGGATGCTCAGAGAATAAAAATTCCAGTTATGTCTGTCTGCGACACAAATAATTACACTCAAGGCATAACCAAAATTCTTCCAGGGAACAACAAGTCAGCAAAGTCCCTAGGATTTATCTTCTTCCTTCTTGCAAAACTATATTCAGAAAAGAAAAACCTCAAGATAAAAGCCCCTGCAATCCA
>CAYZSY010000016.1:0-1787 GCA_964481185.1 Candidatus Woesearchaeota archaeon
TAAGAAATCTCGTGGCTTAGTGCCTTCGGAGGTTCAAATCCTCCCCCCCGCATTTTTCATGATTTGAACCTCTAATCTATTTTTTGAGGTTTTGGCGTCTGTAGAAAGAGATAGTGTGTGGTCTTGTTCATGCGTTATTTCTTTTCAGAACCAGATTAAAACTTATTTAATATTCAGCTTAATCTTTCCTCTCTTTCTTATTCTTTTCTTTCTTGTCCACCAATAAACCACAAACCCAATTAAACACACAGCAACAAGAATAATTATCTTATTATCTCCAATAACTGCAGCAAGGTTTCTCCAATTCAATCTAGCCTCACTAGTTCTTTCTTCTCCAATATTAACATCAGTTTCGTTGACTTCAGAATTTTTATCCTTGCCAGTTATTTTCTCGTAAATTGACTTTATTGTTATGTTCGCCTTTTTTTCAATTATGCTCTCTAGCTTGATATAAAGTTCATAAAAATCTTTGCTTGTCAAGTTTATCTTTATACTCTCTCCAACTTTAAGTTTTAGATTTGTAAGATTGTTGCCTATGCTTATATTTACATAATCTGATTTGACATCATCTGTCTTCAATATATTGCTATTTCCGCCGCTCTGGAATTTTATCTCATCTCCTTTGCTCAATGTAGCGCTATATCCGTTGTTTATCTCTATGCTTCCTATATTATAAACTTTGGAAGTTGTTCCTCCTCCGCTTCCTCCAGACGAAGAACTTGAACTTGATGTAGTTGAAGCTGGGTTTATGGTCAAACTTCTTGAGCTTGAATTCCCTGAATTTCCACTAAGGTCTATGCAGCTAATAATCCAGTTATAGCTTCCTGCAGACAAGCTCTTTGATATATTATTTGTTAGGTTTGTAATTGCGCTTGAATTGTAAGAGTCCAAAACATTATCTAAAAAGAGGCTGCAGTTGTTTATACCAGAACTATTGGTAACATTATATTCAAATAAAATCGTTGTTGTTCCTGTTGCAGAATATCCATCTGCAGGTCCAACAAGCGTTACAATTGGCGCATTAACTTTTGAGAAATTTACCGAGCTGAAATTGACATTTCCTAAGCTGTCATTCGCATAAACTCTCCAGCTATTATTGCCATAAATGCTTGCAAGCCCGCTAGCATTTGTTCCGCACACTATGCTTGTATTTATAACACCAGAATCTAAAGAATACCAGCATGCCTGCAAATATGCGTCAGAAGCCGAATAATTTAGTTCAGATACATTAACATTATATACTGAATTTTGAGGATAATTTATTACAATTAAAGGTGGAATGGTATCTATTGTTACATTTCTTGTTTCACTATAATTTCTATTGTTAGTTGTATCAGTCGCTGTTGCATTAAAATAATAAATTCCGCTTGTAAGATTTGTAAAGTTTAAGAATAAATTTGTTGATGTTGTACTAGTTGAATTTACAAGCGATGAAGAATTGTAAAGATTAATTGTCAGATTTGCAAAATTTGTATCATTCGCAGTTACATTTACGACAATGTTTGTTCTAATGTAAACAGAGCCGGATGTTTCTGTTAGTGCTGTGAAATTTATTGTTGGTCTTATAATATCAATGCTAAATGTAACTGATGTTGAATTCAATCTCCCTCCAGAATCATTTGCATATGCTATTATTGTATTTGAGCTTTCTGCAAATATTACATAAACAGGGATAGTATAACTCACATTTGCTGTTCCGTTAAAGAACCAAATGCTGTCTAGGTTAAAGTCTGACGCACTAATATTAACGAGCTGCGTCCGGTTATTATAAGTGCTGTTTGTTGGAT
>CAYZSY010000016.1:1797-9424 GCA_964481185.1 Candidatus Woesearchaeota archaeon
TAAAAAGATACATCTGGCGCCTGATTATCCAAGCTAAGAAGTGCATCATAAACTCTTATTCTTGAATAATTAAACATAGTTGCGCTGTCGTATATCATTTTTCCAGTCGAGTTCAAAGTTGATTCTATCTGCTGCGTGGTTTTTGTTTGCCCACTAGCTCTTAAATATTGATTAAGAATTGCAATTGCTCCTGCAGCGTGTGGTGCTGCCATGCTCGTTCCGGAAGAGGCAGCATATCCGCCGGTTACCCATGTTGATGTTATGTCAGTGCCCGGTGCAAGAAGCTGAACAATCGAGACACTTCTGTCAGCATAAGAAGTATCTATTACATCTAATTTTGTTGTTGCACTTATTGGAGTCGCATTTTGAACGCATGCTGGAGAGGCGATGGCTGTTGCATTGCCTGGGCCGACATTATTTAGCCCATTTCCTGCCGAGATTACAACAGAAATATTTTTTGTAACAGCATTATTTATTCCCAGAGTAATATTTGCACCGTCATCAACATAATCGCAATAGCTCGTATATAATCCTCCTCCAATGCTCATGCTTATAACAGAAATATTATAAACTGAGGAGTTGCCAACACACCAGTCAATTCCTGCTCTTATATAAATATCACTACAACTACCTCCGCTGTCGCAGACTTTCATCATTATTATTTTTGCACCTGGAGCAACTCCTTTTTTTGTGCCGTTTGCAGCGACTATTCCAGACACATGTGTTCCATGTCCGTGGTCGTCATAGGGGTTTGAATCTCCATTTACCCAGTCATATCCACCAATAACCTTGCATCCAGATGAAGCATTATTATTTCCATAACATCCTCCCAAATCAGAATGGGAATAATTAACTCCAGTATCTAAGATGCAGACAGTTTCTCCAGTTCCACTAAGATTAACGCCATTACTAACTAAATTCCAGGAAGAAGTTCCGTTAACAAGAGGAACAGAATCATCAAGAAAGATATACTTCTCTCCTACAAGTTTTACACTTTTAACCCTATTATCATTTTCTAATCTGGCAAGCTCATCTCTGTCAACTTTAACAGAAATTAATCCATTTCCCAAATCATACTTAAATTTATTGCCGACAGCGTTGAATATCTCTTTTTGCGCAATAGTTTTCTGGTTTGTATCTAGCTCAACATAAACAAGCACCTCGTTTTTGTTTTCAAACTTTTTGGTTACTTCTCTGTCTATTTTTGAAAGGTTGTCTTGACCATTTTTTGCAGCGGCACTTATCACAAAAACAGACGCAATTAATAAAACTAAAAGAACAGAGATTAGAATATATATTTTCATTTTACCCTCTCAAAACTGCTTCGCATTTATTATTTTTGCAAAAACAGCTTCCTTGTCCGCAATCAAGGGTTCCAGGTTCGCAGACTTGAGTGCATGAAATCCCAGTTTTATTTGGCTCAAATTCCTTATTTACACAAGAAGTTGGATGGCAGACCTGTGCAGGAACGCAATCGCTGTCAGAAATACAACGATTGTTGTCTTGACTGTTGCTCTCTCCAATTTTGTTCGCTATAAAAAAACCAATAACTGCTAAAATTACCAACCCAATTAATATCAAAATCAACCGCCCCTTTTGCATCTCTATTAGAAGATATCGCCTTTTTTAAGGTTTAATATTTAGCTTTTTGATGAACAGCCTGTTATAATTCTCTCCTATTTTTCTCTCGCATTCTTCCATGCTTATTTCTTTAATTTCTGCTATTTTTTTATAGCTTTCAACAACATTAGCAGGCTCATTGTCATGTTCCCCTTTTATGGGATGCAGATAAGGGGAATCTGTCTCGCAGAACAATTGTTCAATTGGAATTCTTTTCACCAGTTTCTGAAAATGTTCGCTGAATGTTATGTTTGCAGGAATACTGAAGCACCAGTTGTTATCTTTAATTCTCTCCACAAGCTTAAAATTTCCCGAGAAGCAGTGCATTATTATCTTCTTAACCTTTAATTTCTCAAGAAGCTCAATACACTCTTCCTCTGCCTTGCGCGAATGAATTATGACTGGAACATCTAATTCTTCTGCCACCCCCAAAAATTTTTTCAAAACTTCTTTCTGCCTCTCTAAATTAGAATCTTCCTCTTTCAAATCAAGCCCAATCTCACCTATCGCAGATATTTTGTCTTTATTTTTTCTTATAAGTTCTATCTCGTTATCAATCCCACTATCGCTTAATTTTACAGCCCCTGTTGGATAAAATCCTAGGGCTGCCTTAACTTCTTTAAATTTGGAAGCAAGTTCAAGTGTATTTATATTTCTTTTTCTCTCAGTTCCGTTATTTACGATGATTCCAACTCCGGATTTTCTTGCTCTCTCCACAATATTTTCAGCTTTATCTTTGCACATATCAACATGGCAGTGCACATCTATGAAGACCATGATTGGAATCAGGATTTATACCTTTTATTATCTATAGTTCTCTCTTGTTTTATATATTTGTTAAAATAATCGCGCAGTGCTTTTTTAGCTCTCTTAGCATCTTTCCCGTGCCAGTTGCTAGTGTTGGCGAGGATGTAGCCTATTTGATAACAAAGCCCTTTTGTCCCAAACTCTCTAATAACTTCTGGAATATTCTCTGCATACTTTGTTGCATATTGATCAGGGCAACTTTCTCTCACAATTCTAATTGCCTTGTCAACATTCATTGTTTCTAGAGCGCCAATTTTTTCTCTTGTCATAAGAATTGTCCTAAAACATTATATTTAATAGTTTTGATTCAAGAGATATTAATCTTACTTCGCCTTCACACTAACTTTGCTAAGAGGTGTAAATTCATTCCATGCAGTTTCAAACATCTGCTCCAGTGCGCCGGCGAAAAATTCAGTCGAGAGCCAGACAGCTATATCATAATTTGGATGCACAGATTTATCGTCTAGAAGCATAAACATAAGCTCCTTAGAATCAATAACAGCAAATCTTCCATTCACTCTTTGCTTTGACGAATCTCTTACTTCAGCTATTCTTGAGAGTTCTTTTGCAATTTTGTAATTTTGAGCTACAATCGGCGCAGCAACTTTTATTGAAACTCCTCTTTTCTTTGCCTTTTCAAGAATAGGCATTAAAACCTCGAGTTTTCTGTTAAGTCCGTCAGCAGTTGTAACAATTGTTATTGTTTTTTCAGCGCTCCTTGCAAGCATGTCAAGATGATTGTACATGTTCTGTCTTCCTCTCACGCTTCCAGAGAGGTCAGAAGGCTCAACAAACTTAACACCATTGGTGAATAACGAAGTTAATTCATCAAGAACCTCATCACCCTTAAGCTGCTCAAGTCTTTTGCTCTTCTCATGTGCATTTACAATAAGATTTTTTTTAACTCTCTCAACAACTTCTTCAGGTTTTAAGGCAACAAACTTGATTGGCTTTCCTATTTTCATCAAAATAAATCCTTTTTTCTCCAAAGACTCAAGAATATCATAGGTTCTTGACCTTGGAACATCAGAAATATTGCTTAATTCGCCAGCTGTAGAAACTCCTCTTGATAACAAAGCAGTCCAGATTCTGGCTTCATAGAGATTTAGGTCGAAAATTTTCCTCAACCTGCTTAGAAATTCTTCTTTGATTATCATTTATCCTCTTTTATCAGATTCTATTTAACATTTTAAACCTTTCTACTATTTAAACCTTTTCAGTTTTGCACTTCTTTAGAATTACGAAAAAAAGATGCTTAATTTTTTGTCTTTTATAGCAAACTCAATTTCTTTTCCATTCATCTTGCCGTCGACAAACTCAATTTTGTTGCTGTTTGTTCTCTCCAGTAAGAAGTGAATATTTTTGCTTAAAATTTTCTTGAAATCTTCATCAGTTTTTACATTTAAGTTAATTATATCTCCCTTTTTAAGACCAGCATTCTTTCTTTCAGCCTGAACCTTGCGCGCAAACTCCCTTGCAAATCCCTCTGCCTTAAGTTCAGGAGTTAATTTTGTATCAAGTTCAACTGTAATGGGAGAATTTTCTTTATTGTTTTTTAGTACAACTTCTTTTACATTGAGCTGCCTTTTTATCACTTCAGTCATATCTTTTGTTACACTAATTGGAGCTTTGATTTTTGCTTTTGCAAGAGGCCATCGCAGCCCAATTTTTGCACTATCTCTTTCAGACAGACCAAGTTCAATTATTTTTAAGATTTTATCAAACTCTTTTTCAAGTTTTTCATTTATTTTCTTCTCTTCAACTTTTGGCCAGTCAGATAAATGGATAGATTCTTCTTCTACAAACTCTTTCTTTCTCCATTCCTGCCACATCTTCTCAGAAAGAAGAGGCATAATCGGAGCATATAATTTGATTATTCCGATTCTTATATGATTGAGAACATCAAACGTCTCTTCGCTTCTTTCTCTTATCATTTGTATATATGTTCTGCTCAAATCATTTAATACAAAATTTTCTAGCTTTTGGACAACTTCTGGTAATTTGTAATTTCCATAGCTTTCATTAATCTCTTTTATGAGCGAGTTGAACTTTGATTCAATCCATCTGTCTTCAATGCTTGTTTTTTGTTTTGCGCCTTGTATCTGGCTTACAAAATTGTCTATATTGCCGATTGTTGCTATAATTTTCTGCAGTTCAGCAAGTTCTTCCTCATCATATGAGAAATTCTCTCCCTTTGAGAACTTTGCAAAATAATATCTCATATAATCTCTCCCGTACTCTTCTATAATCTCTGCAGGAGTGATTATGTTTCCGAGAGATTTTGACATTTTTTTCTTTCCCAAATCAAGAACCATACCATGAACAACAATGCTCTCAAAAGGCTTCTTGCCAAACGTTATCTCTGAAAGAATCATCTGCGAGTTCCACCATCCTCTAAACTGGTCCGACCCTTCTATATTCAAATCAGCAGGCCAAAACTTTTTGAACAATTTTTCGTCTCTTGGATATCCGAGTGCCGCCCAGCTTGAGACCCCAGAATCAAACCATACATCAAGAACTTCAGGAACTCTCTTTAGTTTTTTCCCAGAATGAGGCGATTTAATCTCTATTTCATCAATCCCGGGCTTGTGCAAATCAATTTTCTTTTTTCCCGATAATTTCTTTAGCTCGTCAACGCTCCCTATAACTATCTTTTCTCCTGTTTTTTTATCATACCATATTGGAAGCGGAGTTCCCCAATATCTTTGTCTTGAGACTGGCCAGTCACCTATTCCCTCAAGCCATGCTTTCATTCTTAATTTAGCCCAGTTAGGAACCCACATAGTTTTATCATTTTCTGCAATAAGTTTTTTTTGTATTTCTGATATTTTCAGGAACCATTGCGGCTGGGATATCATCAATAAAGGCGATTTGTCTCTCCAGCACAGCGGATAATCGTGCTCATATTCCATCTGATAAACAAGAGCCCCCCCATTTTTCAAATCTTCAATAATCTCTTTGTCAACTTCTCTCGCTTTTTTCCCAGCATATTTTCCAGCTTCTTCAGTCAACAAACCATTTATAGAAACAGGAGAGGGCATATCCAGCCCATACTCTTTTCCAACTTCGTAATCTTCTTTTCCATGCCCTGGCGCGCAATGAACTAATCCTGTTCCATCAGCTATTGTAACATATCTTGCAGATAAGACAACCTTGTAGCCATTTTTTATCTTTAGCTTTAAATTTTTAGCCAGAGGATTCTCATATTCCCATTTTTCCATCTTCTTGCCCTTAAACTCTTCTTTAGGTGTAAATTCGCTCTCAAGCATTTCCATTATCTTAGGAACAAGTTCTTTTGCAATAATCCATCTCTCCCCGTTTGATAATTCTATCTCCTGATATTCAATATCAGGATGAACCATAACTCCTGTATTTCCAGGCAATGTCCATGGAGTTGTTGTCCAGATTATCAAAAAAGTATTTTTCTTTTTCTTAAGGGGAAATTTTACAAATACAGATGTATCTTTTTGCTTTCCATATTCTATCTCATTGTAAGCAACAGCAGTTCCGCATCTTGTGCAGATATGAATTGGATATTTTCCAAGATAAAGCAACCCTTTCTTTTCAGCTTCCTTAAACGTGTGCCATATTGCTTCAATATATTCATCAGATAATGTCAGATATGGCTCCTTGAAATTCATCCAAATGCCAAGATTCTCAAATTCGCTATTCATTACTCCAATATACTGCGTGGCAAATTCTTTGCACTTTGAAACAAATTTTTGAACTCCGAATTTTTCAATATCCTGCTTTCCCTTTGAGCCAATTTCCTTCTCTATCTGGAGCTCTATAGGTACTCCGTGAGTGTCATATCCAGCTCTATCAAACACATCAAACCCCATTATTCTTCTTGAGCGCATTGCTATATCTTTCAATATCTTATTTAGCGCAGTCCCCATATGGATATGCCCTGTTGCGTAAGGCGGTCCGTCCATAAAGTAAAACTTTTTTGAAGACGAAGAATTCTTCTTAATTGACTTTTCATAGATTTTATGGCTCTTCCAGAAGTCAAGTATGCCTTTTTCGTGTTCTTTTATGTTCCTAAAGTCTGTCATATCTCACCTAAAATAAGTTCATTTAAAACTCTTTCTTTTTGTTGCTTTTATAGCGGAGATAAAGCTCACAATTGCAATAAAAACGAATGTTAAAACGATATATCCTTTCCCATAAAATAGGAAGAATAAAGCCAGAGCAAGAGAGACATAAAATAATGCTACGAACCATTTTTTCCCATCTTTTAGTTCATCATCTGCAAGCCATGCCAGAATCAGTCCAGTCGGAATTGCTAGAGCCAATAAGATAATTTCAGTTATCATATTCAGTCAAATATAAAATCTTCTTCTAAATCTTCAAAATTTGCTATAATCTCGCTTGATGTTATTATTCCAACAAGCTCTCCTTTATCAGTAACAGGCAATCTCTTTATCTTGTTTTCTTTCATTATTTCTACTGCTCCCTCTACCCTTTCATCTGCTTCTATCGTGATTGCTTTTGGTTTCATAATCTGCGATATCTCCTCGTGTTTTCCAAAATTTCTTGTAAGATCTCCTTCTGTCACAATTCCAATAGATTTATTCTTCAGATAGGCGAGCAGGCTCCCTATTTTTCTCTCTTTCATTATCTTGGCAGCTTCTTCCAGGCTTGTTCTTCTGTCAACAACAACTGGCCTCTTCATAATATCTTTTACAAACATAACAATGCAAGTTCCACCCATTATATAAAGGTTTATTTAGATAAATTAAAACCTTTATCTTAAAGCAGGAGTAGCGAAGTGGTTAAACGCGCAAGCTTCAGAAGCTTGTCTCTTAGTGGGTGCCTAGGTTCGAATACTTCAACTCGCAAACCTCAAGGATGCAAATCCTTGATGGCCATCAAGAACTAAAAGTTCTTGAGGAGTTGAATGTCACAGCGGAACGAAGTTCTGCTAGTGCCTAGCTCCTGCATATTCCATTTTATCAGAATAAAACACTGAAGAAAACTAAATCTGACCTGTCTGAACAAACTTTCTCATTGCCTGCTCAATAACAACCTGTGGGGCAAATCCTTTTCTGCTGCATGCTTTCATAAAATCATCAAATGTTGCCTGGTCTACATTATATTCAAGCTTTCTTTTCTTTGCTCCAGGTGGTGTTGATGCCATTATTAACCCCATGATTCCGGGGTTTTAAGGTTTGCTATTTTTATAAACCAGATTAATAAA
>CAYZSY010000016.1:9524-15582 GCA_964481185.1 Candidatus Woesearchaeota archaeon
TTAATAAAATAAGAACGCCCGGACCACGTTCCAGACAATAGTATCCCAATTTTTTATTTTTTCTCTATTTCTTTTCTTATCTCTCGTTTTAGTTTTTCTCTCATTTTAGTTTTTCTCTCATTTCTTCTATGCGTTGTCCTCCATACCCTTTAAGTTGTTCTAACTTTTGTTTAGGGCTTCCATATAATATTGGAGAGCCTGCTTCTGACCTTCCTCCAAGAATTTCTCTCGTTTTCTCTCGTTCAAGTTCTTTTCTTATCTCTTTTAATAAAGGATTAAAACAAGCATTTGCAATAGATATAGCATCCTCTGCTTCTCCCTTAGTGGGAATATATCCATAATAATTAATATTATGTCTTAGTTTTCTTAAAGCATCAATAAGATTGAGAGGACGTTCGGTCTTTACCTGAATGTTCTGGAGTTCTTGTATTTGTTCTATGTGATCTTTTGATACTATTCCTTTAGAAACTAGACGAGCGTCACCCAACATTCGAAAGCTTTCATAAACATTTCTTATAATATTAAATGCGGACTCATCAGTAATAGGTTGTTTAAGAGTGAACTTCATTTCTCGTTCTGCCGCATCAATAATGCTAAGTGCATTTTTCTTGTCATGATGCTTTATTCTATTATTCATATTCTAACCTCTAAAAACCCCTCTAAAACAATTCCGTTAGCGATATTTGAGAAGAGATTCAAATCTATCTTGTTACGTGAAAATATATGTAAATTTACAGGAACTTTCTTTCTATATCCTAATTGTTCAATAATGCCTAGTTGAATAATCTGTAAATCGTGATTATCAATAACTTCAACAGCGATATCTATATCACTATCTTCAATATCTGTTCCCCAGCGATAACTTCCAAATAGAATAATGGCTCTAGGGGAAGGAACAGCTTTATAGACGGCATCGAGTATCCCGGACTCGTAAATAGTACTAAGATTGTAAGGAATTTTTTTTGTAATAAAATAAGGATGCTGCTGGTTTGCAGATAACAGCCATGCTTTTCCTATGATATCTTTATTTAGGAATTTTATTTGTACAAGAGATTCAACAACATGCTTTGTAGTAGTTTTAGATGCGTTAATATATCTTGCCAAATCGCTCAGTCCTATTTTTGTTCTTGGATATGCATAAAACCATACCAAACATTTATCGAGTGTTCGTTCTAATTGATCTACATTTACGTTCTTTAGGGTTGCTTTCTGTCTCATCATTATGGGCATTCTTAGAACTATATAAACTTTTCTGTAACCAATTGGTTCTTAAAAAGCTCATCTGAATTTTGTTGGAACCATACTAGAGAGTACTGAATACGCCCGGACCACGTCCCGACGACAAGCTCATCATTCATCCTCAATCCATTCTCAGCCCAAGGCATTATCATCCTCTTCTCCACCCACCCTTGCATGAAAGAGTAAGAAGACTGAATGCGATGCGGGTTTGATGTTCTAAGTATAAATTGAGGAGGAGAAAGTTCTTTGTTACCTTAAAGGTCTATAAAAAGTGTTTTAAATAGAGTTTTATCAAACATTTTAAGATAAAGATACAGATTCTAAGTTTCTTGCCTAATTTTTAGGCAGCGTCAAAGTTTAATAAAAAACGCCCGGACCAAGATTTGAACTTGGGAATCCATTGCTGGAAACGAGGTTAGCAACCTCGCGCAGTAACCGCTGTGCCATCCGGGCATATTAAACCCAGAGTTTGAAGCTTTTTAAAAATGTTCGTTTCATTACCCTAGCTTCCATTTAATCAGCCCTATTGTGTTTATTATCAGATAGGCAACTGAAAGAACAAGCAGCCCATAGTGCCTGTGCTTCCACGCAAAAGAAACCCAGAGTATATTAGCAGCAACCCAGACATAAAGTCCGTTCTGATTTTGAAGAGTTACAAGAAAAACGCCAATTATGCTTAAAATTGTAGCAACCCATTCTATTATATGATGGATTAAGTTTTTTTCTATAACGTGCACGCTGTAAAATCTCTCTTTTTTTGTTTTTGCCATCTTTACTTTCTTACTCTTTTTTTATCTAACTTCTCATACAATTTAATAAATATAAACCTTGTGATAAAAACTATAGCGAAGGCGCTCAAGAACCAGGCTAATGGATAAAATTTGCCCAAATCTCCGAGAAGCGTGCCGCATGCTCGATGCACGCAATTTATATTCAAGCTCGTAGGGGTTAATGTTTTTGTAACAATATAAAATGCAGTTAGTTGAAGAAGGCTTAACTTCCATCCGTTCTCTCTTTTAAATTTCAAGAAACTAAGTGCGTATATTGCAATGGGAATAACTATCAGATGCTGCAAGGTCACAATCTTTGGCAGCAAAGGCCCTGGATAAAAGAAGTATTCTGTAATCCCAAATAAAGATTTTTTCAGCAGGATTATTGAGAAAAAATCAACAATCCAGAAAAGATCAGCTATAGCAAGAATATAGATTTGGCTCTTTATTAGATCTCCTTTTTTAAACAGCATGCCAAAGCCGATAATTATCAGACTCGTGTAGCACATCCAAAACACTGCATAATATCTTTCCAAACCCTCATAATAAAAAGCATTGAAAATCGCCGCAATTCCAAGTAGAATAAGAATTACCCCTAGGAAGTTTAGCACTAAGTTCTGATGTTTCTTTAACATATCGTTTTTATTTTATCTTTCTTTCAATTATTTTTTATCTTTTTCTCAGCTCGAGATACCTGCAACTTTTTTAAAGTTGCACGGGACAGAGAGCTTTCTGCTCTCTGTATCATCTCTCTTTTTAAGCCAATAAAGACCCCGCCTTCTTTTCCCTCGACATAAGTTGCTTCTCCAGGTTTAATAATGTCGTTAAGCTCCGGAAGCTCAATATCAACATGAGTTATTCTTGCATTGCTTTTTCCCTTCTCATGAATATAGACCTCTGCATTCCCAATCAGCTTTTTGCCTTCTCCAGGTCCGCTCATATAGTATAATAAAAGATAACCTTTAAAACCTCTTCGTTGTCTCTATATTTATAGCGGGGTAGAGCAGCCTGGAGTGCTCGCCAGGCCCATAACCTGGAGGTCGCGTGGTTCAAATCCCGCCCCTGCTATTTTTTTACTAAAAATAACAATAATCATGGAACAAAAATTAGAACAAAAGATAAGGAATTTTCTTTCAGAAATTGGTGATGGAACCATAATTAAAGCAGATGGTTTTGCTGAATATTTTGTAAGGCATAATAAGGGTGTGAATACAAAATATGTGGAAGATGCCTTTCAAGATTTAATTCGCCAAGGTTATCTTGTAAAAAATTCAAAGGGAACTTATAGATATACCCAGTCACCCAAAAAGGCGAGTAAATTGGCATTGCAACAACTTTTTTAAGCAGTTAATTCTCTTTAATTTAATCAGCCCAGATCGCATAATGGTATTGCAGCGGATTGCTAAATAAAGGGAACCAAGGTTCCCTCACGCTGACCCTCCTTTGGGAAAGACAACAAAAATCCGCGCCCCTCGGGGCTCGCAGGTTCGATTCCTGCTCTGGGCGTAAATATTGTCGTCAGACAATATCACAGGTGTCGGAGAAATAAGTTTAAATGAGAAGGGAAAATAATGCGTAGAAAACCATAGGTGTTCTCGCGGTTGATTCCTGATTGGGGCGTTTTTGAATAAGATGGATGAGAAAAAAGAAGAAAATAAAGAAGAAATAATTTTATCTGAAAAAGATAAAACTATGCTTATAAATACTATCAATAAAAAAGGTTTTTTCTTGGAAGAAAAAGCATATGGAATTTTAGAACAAAGGCACGGATTATTTACATTAAGAAAAAATTTTATCCCAAGAAATTATAACAAGCATTTCGATGAAAGGGTTGAAATTGATTTGGTTTTTGCACAAGATAATAAAAATTTAATTATTGAATGTAAAAAAACAGATTTTGCTTGGTTATTTCCAAAATCACTCGTGGGTTCTAATAGCATTAATTTTATGATTGAATATGAAGAAGGTATGAGAGTTATGACATTTGAAAGAAAAGATTGGAGAGTTTGTTATTCTGAACCAATGCCTATTATGGTGGGTGATGATGTAACATTAGTTCCACAAAATAATGAAAGAGAATTTGTTAAAACTCAACCAAGACAAGAAGATTCGATTCAAAGAGCAGTTTTACAGGTATTACGTCAAACAAAAGCATGGAGATGGGAACCAGAATCAACAAAACCCATTTCATTTTTTATTCCAGTTATCTTAACTAATGCCCCTTTATTTTTTCTTGATTATGGTTCAAAACAAATAGATGAGAATAGCAATTTAAAAGATTACAACTATTTAAAAAAAGTCAAGGGAATAGTTTATAATTACTCAGAATTCTTGGACTGGCCAAATGCAAAAGATGAAAGGGAGATAAAAAGCGTATTCATAATAAATATCCACCACTTTACAGAATTCCTTGACTGGATAATGATGCATAATTTAGCATCATTAAAGGGTTTATTGAATATAGGGGGTTCTGAAAAATATAATTTTTCCTAAATTTTCCAAAACTTTATTAATTGTTTTTCTTTTCCTGTTTCATGCAAATAAAAAGAGGCGAATGGCTGCTCGTTATTTTCAATCTGGCTTACATAATCCCATTCACGCTTTATTACATTTCAATAAAGAATTTTGAGTTTCTCTGGTACGTATTCATTCTTGTTGCAATCTTTTTGGCGATTGCAGGAACTTTGAGAAAGACAAAATTTGATTATCTTATTTTATGGGGCTTGTCCATATGGGGTTTGATGCACATGGTTGGAGGAGGCATTGTTGTCAACGGAGAGGTTATTTATGCATTCAAGCTGATTCCGATAATTGAAAATGCAGACTATTCAATTTTGAAATATGACCAATTTGTCCATTTTTATCTTTATGTTATTGTTTCAATGGCTGCATTTCATCTTCTTTCAAGAGAAATCAAAGGAAAGGCAAATTACATGATTTTAATCATGGCGACCCTTGTTTCAATCGGAATCGGGGCGCTGAACGAAATCGCAGAATTCAGCGCTGTTTTGTTTTTTCCCGAAACAGGAGTTGGCGGCTATTACAATAATTCATGGGACTTGGTTTTCAACAGCTTTGGAGCAATTTTAGGAACAGTGATTGCGCATTTTAGGAAAAAATAAAAATTCACACTTAGAACAAAGGGATTAAGGAATAAACAATATTTTTATATGCTTTGTTCTTAGAATTGACATGTTTAAGGAAACTAAAATTGAAAAGAGAGTTGAAATTGAAGAATTCATTAAGTTTATCAAAGAATACAAAAAAGAACAGATTGAATGTACCTCCCACACTTTCTTTAGGTTAAGCGAGAAGCAGAGAAAAATCTATACCTGTGATGAATTAAGAAAGATTTTAACACAAGAAAAGCCATTTTTGGTTGGTTTTCAATATAATGAAAATTACGCCGTATTTTACAAGTATAAGGATAAAAACCTTAAAATGATAGTTACTCTTAATAGTGGAAAGGTTAAAATAGTTACTTTTTATTTTATAGAAGAATGGCAAATACCAAAGATATGAAACCAAGGCATTTAGAAGCAGAAGGAGAAATGGACTACGATTTTGTAAATGACATTATCTTTTTCAAGGTTAAAAATAGAGAGTATGACTTTTCAATTGAATTTCAAAATATGGTGATTGATGTTGATGAAGAAAAATTTATTGTAGGTATACAATTATTTGAAGCTTCTAAGTTTTTAAGAATGTCTAAGGTAAATTTGAGAGAAATTCCAAGGTGGCAATTTAAGGCAAGAATAGATAAAGGAATTATTGAACTTAGGTTGGATTATCAGTTAAAGGTAAGGAACAAGGTTTTTGAGAAAAACCCCATAATTATACAGGAAAACAAATCAGGACTTCCAAGTCCCCAGATGGTCCAGACGATTTAGATTTTTAATGTTTTTCTTTAAAAATTCTATATTTATCAAACTCTGGTTTTAGATACCTTTTAAATTTTTCATAGTTCTTTACCCGTTCATATTTAAACAATCGCTTAGTCGTCTTTCTGTAATGGTTGATTTCGAAATCAAAGGAAATAATATTTAAAC
>CAYZSY010000017.1:0-14948 GCA_964481185.1 Candidatus Woesearchaeota archaeon
AGACAAGGCCGCTTTTCCAGGGAAGAATTGCTGCAAGAGAGCTTGCTGCAAATGGGATAAAAGTAACTACATCTGTTGATTCTGGCATGTTTGAGCTAATTAATAAATCAGATTTAGTTCTGCTTGGAGCTGACGCAATTTTAAAATCTGGAATTATAAATAAGATAGGGAGTGAGATAATAGCAGAGCTTGCTTATGACCATAATAAGCCACTTTATGTTATAGCTGACTCATGGAAGTTCTCACCAAGAAATGTTGAGATAGAAGAGAGGGATTTTCATGAAGTCTGGAATAATGCGCCTAAAGATGTAAAAGTAATAAATCCAGCATTTGAAAAAGTAGAAAGCAAGTTTATCAGGGGAATTGTGTCTGAATATGGAATATTAAGATTTGGTGATTTTGTCAAGAAAGCTGAGAAAGTGTTTTAATTTATCTTTTCTGGTTTTTTACATTTTTTAATTCGGAAAGAGATTTATTCATTAATCCTCTGTATAATTCAAAAGACGCCATAAGAGATGCTTTTGCTTCGTGAAAATTTCTTATCTGGGATTCTATAATCTTCTCTGTTTCTGCTTGGGTTTTTTTAAGAACAACGCCTGCGCCAATATTGACAAAAAAGTTGCTGTCCTCGCACGAAGATTTTAAATAAACGCCTTTTCCAACTGAAGATAGCATATTCTTGCCTTTTGCCTCCTTTAAAAATTTCAGATTATCCTTGAATTCTTCAAGTTCGCTAATCTGCTGCAAAACATAATATATTTTCTCATCAAGCTCGTGAAGATTCTTCTCAATTAAAGAAACCTTGAGCATTGCTTCTTCGTTCATTTCTTTATCTTGTTCCATTTGTTCCATAACCATAGTATTGTCTAGAAATGGGGCTTTTAAATTTATTTAACAGATATCTTCCAAACTTCAAGACTCTCAAAGAAGAATTTTTGCGAGGAAAGAATTTTGTGTTTCATGGAGCTCTTTTTAAGGAGGTTTAAGATTCTTTCTTTAGGTGTTAAGGATGAGATAACAAGAAGAATAATTCCATATTTATTTAGATAATCTTTCACGCTTCTTAAGAATTTAATTATTATCTCATCTCCTCTTTTTCCGCCTGTTGTTGCTAACTTGCTTTCTTTGTCTTCTCTTCTGTCTTTTGGCAGATATGGGGGATTAAAGGCGATTATGTCAAATTTTTGTTTTATATTTGAGAACAAGTTTGATTTAACTGCATTAATGTTTTTTATCTTAAGATTATCTATGGCCTCTCTATCTATATCTGCTGCAAGAACTGATTTTGCTCCAGCGGCGAGGGCGGCTTTTGCCTGAATGCCAGAGCCAGCTCCTAAATCAAGGAAAGACTTATTTTTTACATATTTCTTAACTTCTCTCTCAAGCAAAAATGAATCTTCTCTCGGCGCGTAAATCATTTGCAATATAAATTAAATTTTAAGGGAAAAATTTATCTACTAATGCAAGAAACTGGTTTTTGAACAATAACATTGAAAGCGCAATGGCTAAAATGACGAGACCGGTAAGAGTTATCAAAATCCATTTTAACCTGCCTGATGCTTCTTCCTGTTTCTTTGGAATATCTTTTATAGATTCTTCTTTCATTGGAGATGGAAGAGGAGAAATTCCTCTTGAGATGTATGATGATGCTTCATTAACCTCTTGCTGATTATAGCCGGCATTGATAAAACTTGATGTTGCTTCTTCTAAATTAAATCCCCTGTTCAACGCATTTTTTATCCCTGCTGCTATTTCATCATTGGTCATTTGTAAGACACCTGCTGTTCATTAAGAACTTTCGTTCTTGAGGTCTTGCTAACAACTTCCCTTTTATATCCTGTAACCACTTAATCATTTTAAGATGAGAGCCTGCCCATTTTGCATAGAATGGACAGTTTTATTAATTTTATATCCCATTTCTTGGGCAAGGTCTAGAGTGCCGCTCTGTTTTTTTAAATCTCCATGCGAGGGAATTATGTGCTCTGGATTAAGAAGCCTTATAAGGTCTCTTATATCTTCCCTTCCTCCGTGACCTGAGACGTGAATATTATCAAAAATTCTTACATTATGCTTCTTGAGTCTTTTGTTTAGCTCAAAACGATTTGCTTCGTTTATAGGGGATGGAATTGTCTTTGAGGAGAAAATAACCTGGTCGTTTGAAGATAATTTTATTGGGAATTGGTTTCTTGAAATCCTGTCAAGAATAGAACCTGGCTCGCCCTGGTGTCCTGTACAGAGAATCAAGTAATTGCTTTTGTTCTGATTTACTTTTTTAAGAACTTTGTCAATCTGCTTTCTAAAAGAGAGCATCTGGACGTGGCGCATAAATGGGGCTTTGCCTATATTGTTTGCAGCTGTGACATATTTGTTCATACTTCTTCCAAGAATAATAACTTTCCTGTTCAGCTTGTCTCCTAGTTCAGCTATAGTTTTCAATCTGGCTATATGAGATGAAAAAGTTGTAACAATCATGCCAGAATTTCTGTTGTCAGTTGAGAAGAAAACATCTTCAAGCAGACCTTTTGCTATTTTTTCAGAAGGGGTTTTCCTATCATCATTTGAATAAAGAGAGTCTACTATTAAGGATTTTACTCCAATCCTAGAAAGTTCTTTTAGCCGTTTATAATTTGGCTTATCTCCAAAAACAGGCGAGTTGTCAAGCTTGAAATCATTTGCATAAGCTATAATTCCATTAGGAGTATGAACAGCTATTAAGGTACTCTGCAAAGTTGAGTGGGTCATGTTAATAAATTCAACTTTATACGATTTTTTTCCCTTGATATAATACGAATTGTTTGGGTGAACTGATATAATTTTATTTCTTAAGCTTGAGTTGTTGTCTTCTAACAAAGTTTTAAGGACCTCTGTTGTAAATGGGGTTCCCAAAATTGGAGCGTTATAGCGATAAGCATTGTATTGGAGGGCGCCAACGTGGTCAAGATGAGCGTGTGAGATAAGTATTGCCCTGACTTTCTCTCTTAAATTATTTGAGTCAAGATATAAATCATCTGGCAAAGCTCCTATCGCGCGCATGCCTCTCTCTGTAGGAACTTTTTCTCTTTCAGCCAGGCCAACTATCGCCGGCATGAACAAACCGTCATCAAACAAGATAACATCGTCTCCTGTTTCAAGGGCAGTCATGTTCTTTCCCACCTCGTTATAACCTCCAATTGTGTGTATTTTCATACAAACCTAAATCCAATGCTGTTTAAATAACTTATTAGATATCATGGAGCTAAGGTATAAATACGAAAAAAGATATCTTAGAAGATGAAACTTAAGGAAAAATCCAGCGCAAGGATAAAAAGAGTCTATCTGCTGCTTGAAGCGAAAGGCAGGGCAAATGTTGAAAGAGCGATTCTTGATTATACTGGTGTTCTTGGCTGGGCAAAGGCATCTCCAATATTTGTTGAAGGCGGGAAATCTGAAGGGAGAATTATTCTCTCTATAGGGAGGGCAGAGATAAATAACATGAGGGCAGCCTTTGAAGCTTCTCCTCTTTCCATAAAAATATTAAAAGTTTCAGGAACAATAAAAGGCGTTGAGAGATAGTAATAAGACAAAAGCGGAAGTTTTAATTATCTAATTTATCTGAAAGAGAAATGAAAACAAGAGGCCAGATTCAGATATCTTTTGGAATGATCTTTTCAATAATTATCATAATCGCCACAGTTGCAGTAGGATTTTATGTAATAAACTATTTTTTGAATCTAGGAAGCTGCACAAAGACAGGATTGTTCTGGAATGATTTGAGAGATGAAGTTGATAAGGCGTGGAACAGCGACATAACTCAAACAATATTCAAAGGAAATGTTCCTTCTGGCATAGATTACGTCTGTTTCGGCAATATAAGTGTAGCATCTGCTGGAGATAGTGAGATGAATATAGTTGTTTCTGAACTAAAAAATTATGGAGAGGACGATAAAAACTCGTTCATTTATCCCCCTAAAAGAGCGTGTGAGATTGCATTCTATAATTTAAAGCACGCCAGTTTTGATAGTTTCTTTTGCGTTCGTGAGAAATCTGGAAGCGTAAGTGTAAAACTCTCAAAATCGAGCAGTGATGCGCTAGTTAAATTAAGCAGACCTTGACATGGGAGCGAAGGAATTTGATTATTATATGTTTATAGACTATTCAGAGAACTTTCTAGGTTATATGATTCTAGAAAAAGCCAGAAAGAAAGAGTTTCTTCCCAAGATATCAAAATATTCTAATTTTGAGAAACTTGTTAGGATAATTGACGGAAACAATACAAAAGTTGTTAAAGAAAATGAATTAAAAAATGGCTCCATAGAATATAAAACGAGTTTAGTTCTTGATAGTTTATTAAATATAGAAAGATTAAAGCATGAAAACTATTAGATGGAATATATAGTTATTTAAATGTTATAAATCTTTCTGTTAAAGGAGATATTTATGAATAAAAGAGGGGTTGAATTTAGTTTTGGATGGTTATTTGCACTAGTTGTCGGAGCAGTGATAATCTTCCTTGCAATTTACGCAGCAATAAAATTTATCGGGAGCGAGAAAAGTGTGCAAGAAACAGAGAGCGCAAAACAACTAGAGTCAATTTTAATTCCTATAGAAACAGGAACTGAAGAAGGCAAAAGCACAGCACCAATAATTTTCCCTGCAGAGACAAGAGTTTATAATGAGTGCAATAGTGAGGGGAACTTTGGGGAGCAGTCTATAAGAGTTTCTACATTATTTGGAAAAAAATGGCAAGAGCAGGGGTTGCCAGTAGTGTCATATAACAAGTATATTTTTTCTCCAGATTTAATGCAATCAAAGGAAATGTACGTTTTTTCCAAGCAATTTAAGATGCCTTTCAAGGCGGCGAATATTCTAATCATGTGGAGCGATAAATATTGCTTTGAAAATCCTTCAAATGAGATTGAAAAAGAGATAGAAGAGTTAAAGCTGAATAATGTAAATATAACTGATGACATAACAACGTGTGATAAAAAAAGTAGAAAGGTCTGCTTTGCTTCCGAGTCGCCTATGTGTGATGTTGTTGTTAACACGAGGGCAAACAGTGCAACATGGAAAGGGAAACAGCCAGTTTATTATGAAGGTTCTTTAATTTACGGAGCTATTTTTTCTGAACCTGAAATTTATGAGTGCCAGATAAAAAGGCTTATGAAAAGAGCATCTGAACTTGCTCTTTTGTATAATTCTAAGAGTGAGCTTATTGCCTCGGAAAGCGGGGGATGCAGTTCAGATTTGCAGGGAGAGCTGAAATCTCTTGCAGCTGCAGAGATGCAAATTAATAATTCAGCTGATCTTAGGAACATTAATTTACTAGCTGAAGAATTAAATGAAAAGCAGAAAGCCATGACTAGCTGCAAGATTTGGGGAGATTGATATGAAAAAAATAAAGAAAGGTCAGACAAAAATACAGGAGATGGCTTTTGTTTTAAT
Source organism: Candidatus Woesearchaeota archaeon (assembly GCA_964481185.1). Taxonomy (GTDB): domain Archaea; phylum Nanobdellota; class Nanobdellia; order Pacearchaeales; family GW2011-AR1; genus JAOAJC01. The sequence goes on from CAYZSY010000017.1 coordinate 5,422, forward strand.
TGCAATTGTAATCTTCTTTTCAATGGTTGCACTAGTTTATTTTTCAATCAGACTTTCAAGTTTAAAGGGAGATGCAGAGACGCAGAGGGAGCAGTCAACCAAAGAGATTATAAGGAAACTATCTGATATTCCAGAGTTTTCATGGGCAGATTGTTCTGGCTGTATTGATATGGATAAAGTGTTTGTGCTTAAGGGCAAGAGTTCTTATAATAATTTCTGGGCACTAGATTACCTAGCAATTGAGAAAATTTATCCTAACAGAACAAAGAGTGAGTGCACAAACGCAAATTATCCTGAATGTACGACTATCATCCTGATAAACAAAACAGGAAGTTATGGAAGCCCTACGGGGGCTTTTGTCTCTTTATGTGGATATTATAAAGAATATGGGGGTATAAGGTGCGAGCTTGGCAAAATATATGCTTCGGCTAAAGAAATACAATGATAAAGATAAGAGAGAGAAATGGGCAGGAAGAGATTGTGGGGTTTGTAATTATTGTCGTCATTGTTGCAGTTGTGCTTAGCGTTGTTTTGGGGGTGTATATCAGGCAAGAAGCACCAATAACAAAGGCTGAAAGCAAAGATGTTTCACAGTTCTTAGATAGTGCTATGGAATACACTAGTGAGTGCACAAATGGCATAGGTGAGTATTTTTCAGTTGAGGAATTAATTAGAGAGTGTTATTACGACTCTAAGTGTAATGGAGCGAGTTCATGCGATATGTTAACCCGAACTTTACAAGAGATGATAGATTTTAACTGGAAGATTGGAGAGGATAAACCTTTCAAAGGGTATATGTTTAATGCAAGTTATTCATCAGCCAATAAAGAAGAAATTCTGCTGATAAAAAAAGGGCTATGCGCAACAGAAAAAATAGGGGCAGAACATCTTAGTCCTGCAACACCTGGAGCAATTATAAGCATTCTAGAGATATGTTCTTAGTTAAATAGTGATGTTTATATGAACAGAATCTACCACTAAAACTGGCTTTAGGCGCTCGCGCTTTCCTGTTTTTTGGGCAATTAAATCAATAAAACCAAATTTCTCAAGCAATTTTATATCATCATTTACAGCCTTAAAGTCCCTTTTTAACATTTTTGCCAGCTGGTATATTGAATTTGGCTTTTTCAGCCGAATAAAATAGAGAATTTTGGCTTTTTCATTGCTCAATAAATGCCTTAGAGCAGATAATCCCTCAAAATCATATTCTGAATGTTCTCCTATTATCTTATTGAAGAATGTTGTGAAAGCACCACCCTCATCGACTATATTTATGTCCATTGTCTTTGTTATTTTTGCCATATTCTTGAAATGTTATTAAATTAAAGTATATTCTCTATATATATGTTTCCATTTTAATATATTATAAAAATTACATATATGTCTATTTTGTTGAATTTTTGTTTTTTGTTAAGCTAATCTTCTAAATTAGTGGTAACACAAGATTTATAAACAACTTTTACCAAAACAGGGTTGTTACTTCGATTAAACGAAAAAAGCAGGGAAAGCTTTTTAAAGGATGTTGAATTTCAAGATATACTCTGTAAGCTCAGAGTGCAGATTAAGTGTGATTAGTTCTAAATTAATTGCACTTAACTGTCGGCGAGCTGTTTTACAAAACAGCTTCCTCTAAGAGGAACCGAAAGGTTGCCAATCACAAAGAGCTGAAAGGGGGTTAATAAAAAAGTGAAATTTAATTTCAAAAAAATTGCATCTGTAATAGCAAGCACAGTTATGCTCAGTTCAACAGTGGCATTGGCCGCTGCAGCAAACTATCCAGCACCTTTCGTAGCGAGTGGTGTTTCTGATGTTGCTGTAGTTTATGGCGCAAGCGCTGCACAAACAGATCTTGTAGCGGCAGTAGACATAACCACAAATTTGCAGTCTAAGTTAACAACAGTGGCTGCAACAACTGGTGGTTCTGCAACTGTATCTGGAGAAGCAAAGGCAATTGAAACTGGCAGTCAGAAGCTCTATTTAGGAGACTACATGAACTCTACTAAGACAACTTTCACAAGTACAGAATTGCCAAAAGTTTTGGCTGATGGTAAAATTACTGATACTGACGGCACGTCTTTTACTTATAATCTAAAAGTAAATACGCCAAGTACAGTAGTCAGATATGGAAGACCATCTGGTGTCTCAAGTTCAGAGAATCCATTCATCTATGTTGATCTTACTTCTTCGAGCCAGACATTCAGCCAAGATATAGTTTTTCCAACTGCAGTCAACGTGACTAAATTAGCTGACAAAGATATAACTTTGTTCGGCAAGAAATTCACGTTTACCGGAGCAACAGCAGACCTTATTTCTACAGGCACATCTAGAAAAGTTGTTCTGTATGAAAACTCAAATACAAAGCTCGTAAATTCTGGTGAAACTGACATTGTCGTAGTTGGTGGAACTTCCTATACAATAGGAGTTACATCTGTTGAAAGTGCAACTGAGGGAACTATAACCGTAAATGGTGTTTCCCAGAAAGTAACTGAAACCAATTCGTACAAAGTAAGCGGACTTGACTTATACATAAAGAATGTCATTGGACCAAATGTCGCAGGAGAAACAAGAGCCATAGAAATCTCGGCAGGAGCTGCCAAGCTAACTCTTGAAGAAGGATCTACTGTAACAAAGGGTTCAAATAGTGTTTATGGAACTTCAGTAGCATATACTGGAAGTGGAGGCAAGGTTTCTAAGATAACCGTAACAGATACACCTTATTCGTTTGATACACCAATCAAATACCTAAAGGCAGGAGATACTATAACTGAACCTGTTTTTGGTGCGTTCAAAATAACATTTGCTTCGTATGCTCCAGCAGTTGATGATTCATCAAAAAATTTAATCACATTTAAATCAACAGGAGAGAACAAAGCAAGCATGAAGTGGACGAACAAGAATAGCAAGACCTATGATATGGACATGTTTGAAGCAGGCAGTTACTATGTAACTTCTGAAGGTATTGGTAACACAACTGATGCTAACAACGCAACTTATTCGTATAACGCAACAACCTTAGCTTATGATACCTACAATATTGTTACAGGCACTGGAGCTATTAGGTTAAATGACTACTTCATAACGAGAAACAATGAATATTCTCAAATATGGAGAGTTGATAACTATCAGCCGAATACTGGAGAAATAACAGTTAAGGATCAGGGTAGTGGTTCAACATCAACTAAAGTTACTTTCAGCAACGGTACAGCAGGTACTGTTTCATTAACATTAGCTGACGGCAGTTCTGCTACACTTACTCTTGTAGGTAATGGAACATCTGAATCAACGATGAACATTACTGCATCTTCAACAAGCCCACTTCTTTACACAAAGGGCGGGGCTTTGATAAATCTTACAAGACTGGCAAATCCAATATTATATAACACAACAGGCGCATCCAAGATAGAGTTCGTTGAAGAAACATCTTATAATGATGGAACCTTCACAGATGTTGCAGGAGCAACACTTGGAACAGCAGTAACAAACTTTACTTTATTGTGGAAGACCGGACAATCCGGAAACGACATAAAGTTCAGCGAGCCACAGGTTAGAGGCCTTGTAGGAGCGGTTCCAGTAGGCGGTAGCGCGGATACTGGTACAACTGTAGGTGATTATAGTACATACTATTTGACCAGATACGGCACGTTCATAAAGAAAACAGGAAATAGCAATAGTGATAACAGTATTGACATTTATTATCCTGGAACAGCCGCAAATGCGGGAGTTTACATTAGTGAACTTGCTTCAGCAGTTACAACAGCAGGTGGAACAACTTTAGTCCCTATAAAGGACAGTGAAGTTGCGACATCAACAGCCAAGAACTTAATAGTTGTGGGTGGTAGCTGTATTAATACTGCGGCAGCAGACTTGCTTGGAAGCACGACTCCATTATGTGGAGACGAGTGGGAAGCTAAGACAGGTGTTGGAGCTGGCTCATTCCTTATCCAAACATTCGCGAGGACAGGAACGGGAGTTGCAACATTAGTCGCTGGTTACAATGCAGAAGATACAACCAATGCAGGCAAGTATTTGACTACACAAACAGTCGATACAACTGTAGGTAAGAAGTACACAGGTACAACTGCTACATCTGCAACATTGGTCACGGCATAAACAGAAAATTTATTTTTAATTTTCTCTTTTTCTTTCTTTTTTTATTTTTCAAGGACGGCGGGAGCCAGATTCAGTATATAAATTTAGAAAAGTTTATATACTATAGCGACTTATATAATTATTATGGATACAACTATACAAATAAGCAGAGAACTCTTAGAGAGACTCGCAAAGATGAAGATGTATAATAAGGAAAGCTATGAAGAAGTTATTTGGGATATGATAGAAGACAGGCTTGAGCTTTCAGAAGAGACTAAGAAAGATATTGAAATATCAAGGGAAGACATCAAGGCAGGGAGAACTATCTCGCTTGAGAGATTAAAGAAAAAACTTGGTGATTAGATGTATTCTATTGAATTAACAAAAAATTCTGATAAAGAATTCTATAATTTGCCTCGAGATATGCAAATGAGGTTATTAAATGTTTTAGATAGAATAAAGATAAACCCTTTTCATTTTATTAAGAGAAAAGAAGGAACGGACAATTTTATTCTTAGGGTAGGAGATTATAGGGTCATAGTTGAGATTGACTTAAGCAAACAGATTATCTACGTTGTTAAAATTGGACATAGAAAAAAGATATACAAAAATTATCTTTAGTTTAGGAATATCAAAAGAAATAAATCTTTACATATAAATTTTTAAACTGCATTTGTGGAGAGGGTTTATGGCATTGCAGATAAGAAAAATAGAGACAAAAGAAGAGAGCGAGAGAAAGCAAAAGAGAAATACCCTTATATTGAGCATAATAATGATATCCATCCTCGTGTTCAGCACTGCAGGCTATTTTTCAATAAGGGATGATAATAGCGGCACTAAAAATAGTAATGGGGATAATAGAGTCCAGAATATAGGAAATTATTGGGTTTTTAACTATCAAGGAAACAACATAAGATTATCAAATTCTCCTGAAAGCACGCAGAATGTTAGCGTAGTTATGTTCAAAAGAATTAACGACTATGCTGGCAAAACAATATATGTTGCAAGTGATTACGATTCTAGTCTTTATGAAATTTCCTCAACAATTGGGAACTATGTCGAAAGAATACAACCTGCCTGTTATGGCTCTTGCGATAAGAATCTTCCGGAGAAGAATTGCAGCGATACAATGATTGTAATCAAGAAACTAAATGAGACAGATGCAAAAAGCAAGGTTTATGAACAAGAAAATTGTGCTTTTATTGAGGGAGATTTGAAGGCTGTTGATGCATTCCTTTATAGAATATTCGGAGTAAGATAGAAATTTATGGCAAGGAAAAGAAAAATCATTAAAGAAGAAGCTGAAAAGGAGACAGAAATAGACAAGAAGATAAAGAGTTACGTAAAGAGCTACTCTCCTCTTGCTATCTGGATTGGAGTGCTTATTGCCGTCTTTATTATCTTTTATTTTGCTTTCCAAGGAATTGGGAAAGTGGAATATGGGGGAATTACATTCAAAAAAGTAATGTATGGGAATATTCCATTATACGGCTATAGCTACAGCCTAATAACTCAAACAGGAGAGATTTTTAAATATAATTTATATCTTAGAAACAATCCCAAGGAGAACGATGTAAAGATAGAAGACAAAATTGAGATTAACAGAGCTGCAATAGTTTATGTAACCATAAATGGAACAGACCTCCAGAAGTGCAATGACACAATCATTGCAGTGGCACAGCTCTCGCAATTTCTAACAGGTAATCTTTATTCTATAAAAGGAGCAACTCCGAACTTTGAAGATGCAGAAAAGACAAATATAACTTATGCTGATTGCGATACATTCCCAGAGAATACTGTTATAAAACTTGAAGCTGGAAATGAGACAATTGTAAGCAGAGAAAATAACTGTTATATAATAAGGGCTGCAAATTGTGAGATATTGCCAGCTAGTGAAAAATTAATTGTGGAATATTTGGTTGGTAGCAGGACTAGCTAAGGACGGCTGAAGTTTATCTTCTTAATTTATGCCTTAGATATTCTATTAATGGCGGAAGAATTGAGATAAGGATTATAAGCAATATAACAATTGTCAGATTATCCTTGACAATTGGAACCCTGCCAAAGAAATATCCTCCCAACAGAAAGATTAATACCCAAGAAAGCGCACCTATAACATTAAAAATTAAAAATCTCCTGTAATCCATTGCCCCGATTCCAGCTACAAAAGGGGCAAATGTCCTAATAATCGGGATAAATCTAGCATAGATTATAGTTTTTCCGCCATATTTTCTATAAAACTGCTTTGTTTTATCCAAATACTCTCTTCTGAATAAAGAACTCTTTGAAAAGACTTTATCGCCAAAATAATTTCCTATCCAGTAATTAACTGTGTCTCCTAGCACAGCTGCAAGGACCAAAATTAAAAATAAAATTACAATATTAAATACACCTTGCGCTGCAAAAGCCCCTGTTAAAAATATTAGAGAGTCTCCAGGCAGAAAAGGGGTTATGACAAGCCCGGTTTCCAAGAAAATTATAATAAAAAGGATAATATAAGTGAATAGTCCATAATTTTGGATAATGAGAGCAAGATATTTATCAATATGAATTATAAAGTCTATTAAATTAAAGAGCAAAGTCATTTTTTTCTTTTTCCTTTATTTATTATTGTATTAGATAGATTTTTTAAATCTGTGTAAAATGGAATTTCCTTTATCTTAAATATATAAACTGAAAGGAACCAGATTGCAACAACAAGAATAGTGCTTCCAAGATACCAAGTTAGTTTATGTGCAAGGTCAAAGAGCTCAAATCCGCCTATGAAAAGAGCTGTAAATATGACTATTCTTAGAATGTTCAACAAAAGAAATGAGAAAAACGCGAAAATGATGCTTCTGGCTCTTTTTTCAAGCTTCATTGGCATTGCAAGGTTTAATATCAAAATAAGATAGTAAGCTGCGCCGGCTATGCATGCAGGAATAAGATTTATAGTATTAGCACCTATTATTAAGGATGTATTCTCCAGAATTATTGAAGGATAGAATAATCTCAAGACAAAGAAAACAGGATAGATTGTCAAAGGAGTAAATACAAGATAAAACAAATAGGGGCCTGGAAGACCGACAATCAGCAGGATAATGTAGCGAAAGAACAAGCTGACTTTCTGGTTCATAAAGAAAGAACAGGTTTTAGATTTATAAGATTATGGTCGTCGTTCTGATTTAGCCGAATTATCTTTTATCCTTTATCTTCTGAGAAATCTTATTGCTAGAACGATTATGAGAATGATTAAGATGACATTAACTGCTCCAATTATCCAAAGCATAGTATTATTGGTCAGAGAATCTGCAAGAGAGGAAAGCAATGATTTTGCTCCTATCTCAACTGCGACAACTTTTGAATCTATTTTGTCTCCTGACCTTGACTCTATCTTAAATGTTTGCTCGCCTGAAACACCTTCGTTAACACTAAGACTTATCTTTACATCCTTGCTTTCTCCTGCCGCAAGAGTTATAATTCTGTCTGAAACAGAGTTTAATATAGCCCATGAATCGTAATCAACAGCGCCTACAACAAATGTTGCGGCTGAAGTGCCAAAGTTTGTTATTGTAGCTGTTATTTCAAGATTGCTTCCTGCTTTAGCTTCTGATTCAAGAGAGGCAGTTATTCCTGAAAGGGATGTTGTTGTGGTTGCGTTTGCGCCCCCAGAGATTGTTATTTGGGCATCAAATGAACTTCCTTGTTTAGCATATGTGTCTGTGGAGCTCTTGTAATCAAGATAAGGAGTTAATCTCAAAGCGTAAATTCCATTTTCTGCACTAGCTGGAACTACAAATGAAAAGTCAACCATGGTGGAATCTCCTGAATCCAAGCTGAATGAGTATGACTCCAGATTCAAATTAAGCTTTGAGTTTGTAAGCATTACTTTTACCTTGTCCTGGTCTTCTGTACCTATATTAAATACGCTTGCACTTATTGTAACTATCTCCCCTGGCTTTGCTGTGGTTGGATAGCTAATTTCATCCAACTTAACATCATTTTCTTTCTTATCTATTCTTATATCCTCTCCTGAGCCGTCAGGAACTTCCTTTGCAGGATATGAGTTGCAATAAGACTTTTCTTTCCCATCTACATAAGCTTTTACATAAAGAACATATTTTCCATCTGAATCTTCCAAATCAGCAGGAACCTTGAATGTAAAAGATACTTTCTCGTTATTGCCGTCATTTATTGAGAGGTCTGTTGAAAGGCTGTTTTCGTCTTCCAAATCTACAAACTTCTTTCTTACAGAATCGTAAAGTGCCAGTTCTGCGGTGAAATCTTTGTCATCGCCGATGTTATTTTCTATGTCAAATGTAACTGTTACGTTGTCAAGAGGCTTCCATTCCCATTCTGTCTCTGAATATTTGTCTTTAATATTGCTTATTGATACTAGAGAGGCATTAACATTTCCGTAATCGCAGAAGTCGCCGTTTATTGTGTAAACCAATGTGTTAGTTGCGCCTGTTGCTGATGCAGTTATTGTAAGTGGATGAGGGCCAAGAGACAATACGTTCTTGTCTGTTAAGTTTGATGTAGAAGTTACATTTACAAGAGCTGATGCTCCTGGAGCAAGACTTGAAAGAGTGGTTGGATAGAAAGAGACATTAAAATCTCCAGATGCTGAAAGAGAGATAGTACCGAGATTCTGGTTTCCTGTATTGGTTATATTAATAGTGGCATTTTGGGTTTTTGTAAGTGTTTGTATGCTTGAGATGCTTAGTGATGGGGAGAGTGTAATTGGGACTGAGAAAGAAATCGTCTCGTTTAAGCCTACCCCGCTTGGATCGGCAGTTATTGTAAATGCGATATTATTTGATTGGAACGAAGGAAAAGAGAGTGTTGCTGTGAATATCTTAATTTGATTTTCTATAAGGGATGTGTCCGTTGGCAGAGTTATTGTTGCTGTTCCGGAAGTTAGAGATGAGGACCAATTTATTGGAGAAGCATCAACACCCGTATTTGTCATATTAAATGAAACACTAAATGAACCAGCATTGTGCGCAACAGAAGATGGGACTGAAATTATTGTTGAGTTTAGGATTGCCGCGCTTGCGAAACTTACAAAGAACGTTATCGCAAATAACGACGCTAAGGATAAAATAACTTTTTTGTCTGCCATTTTATGTTGTAACTTTCAAATTACACTGGTTTATAAATTTATCTGTTTTGGGGATAGCTAGATTTAAATAAACATTTGCCGATATTATGTCATGGCTATAAGGTCCAGGGAGAATGTTGTTGGTGCATGGGCTTTTTTGGCCGGAATTGTTCTCTCAATTCTTATTGGCATATTCGCTGGAGATAAAATAAATCCTTATCTTATATGGGTTATTGTTGGGCTGGGAGTTGTTGTTGGGTATTTCGTAGCAGAGAAAAATGTAAGAATATTTTTGCTTGCTTCTGTCTCTCTAGTTGTTGTTAGCTATGTTGGAATGTCTGGAATGGTTTTAAAC
>CAYZSY010000018.1:0-13342 GCA_964481185.1 Candidatus Woesearchaeota archaeon
ATTCGTAATCGTTTTCGAGCCCACCGAGTAATATGTCGCCTAACATCGCGATTAAACAAAGTTAGCTTCCAATCTTATAATAGCAAGTAAGAAGCGAATTTGGGAAAATTCTGGCTTTTACTAAAAAAGTGAGCGAAGCAAAAAGAAATTACCTCTTAATCTGCTGTTGCTTGACCGAACGAAGTGAGGCACGAGTGGAGCAAGAAGCGACCTCGAGAGTTTTAATTTTTCTTTCAGGGTGGGGGCGGAGGATGGAAGCTCCGCCATTGAATAGGAAAAATTATCGTGCTATTCTGAAGAATGGGAGTTGGGCGAAAGATTTATAAACTACTAAGTAGTAACAAATATATGAAAAAGAAAGTTTTAGATTTAGAAAATAGAGAAGAAGCTGAAAAAGAAATGAGGAGCTATTTAAAATTAGAATGCCCACATTATCTTGGCTCTAAGCCTGCTTCTGTAGAATTGGTTCATGATGTTGCGATAAAACTATTTGAAGGAGAAGAGAGAAGCAGAGTTTTAGTTTATGATGTAAAGTTACAAGATAAATCAGAAGCATTTGGAACAATTGGGGGCATTCTATATCCACATCAGCCTCCTTATTCAAATGTGTTTCCAAAGACACAAGTTAAAGATACTAACACTGCCGCAAGTATGCATCTTTATTGGGAAGCACGTAATAGATTTGGAAACACCAGCTTATTCAGTAAAAAAGAAAATCTAGAAGAATTGGCAGAAATACTAGAAATTCCAAAAGAGTTAAGATAAAGCCCAACTCTAAGAAAAATTTGGGTGAGCAAAGCGAACTGCTTATCGTTTGTTAGGCGAAATTTTTTTAAAATTTCGTTGGTGTTCTTTTGGTCCGATAAGCAAAGTTTTTCTATTATTTTCACGATAATTTTTCAGTATCTGGGTGGGAAGAAAGATAATTTTTTATTTCCCCGAGCCGAAGAATGAGGCGAGTGGTGTCAATCCCAACATCGCGATTATCTGAAGTTCTTCGCCACTCTAAATTTTATCAAATAATCGAAGAATTTGGGAAAATCACGCAGAGATTTTCCAGATAATCGCTGTTATCAGCCCCGAGGCAACAGCCGAGAGCCCGCAGGGCGTGGTGCGACTGAAAGGAGCAAGTAGCGATGGCACAATTTTTAAGGGCGGGGGAAGGCAGTGCGGATTAATTTTTCTTTTCCCAAACGCCAACTGATTCTCCCTTAAGAAGTCTATCAAGCATTTCCAATTCTTCATAAATTCCCTCAATCAATTCATAATTTTTTGCTTCCTCTAAAGTAACCCAAGCATATTCTGTGAGGGCGGGACAAAGTTTTATTTCTTCTCCAATAGGGTCAGCAAAAAGACTAACAATTATCGTTGGAATATTGTCAGAACGAATATAAGAAAGACTTGTTAAGTATCTAATATTTTTAACATTCAATCCTACTTCTTCCATAACTTCCCTTTTTAACAAGTCTTCAAAAACATTATACCAATGAGCAGAAGTATCTTTTGGTCTTTTTGCGTAGTCATCTAATTCTAATTTTCCGCCAGGAACAGTCCATTGATTTGGAAATGCTTTTTCAGTTGGCGCTCTTTTTGTAATCAAAAATTTATTATCCTTGATTAAGATTCCCGTTACAACAAGATAATGAGCTTTTTGCGAGTCGTACATAATTGTTTATTATTTATTTAACATTATAAATTTTTGCTTTACGCACTGCCTTCGGGTGGGGGTTGGATTGGATATAAGCCATCGCTATTACTGATAACATAATGGTATCATAAGCAAATTTATGATACCATACCAATATGGTACATTATCACAAGATTTTTATAGAATAAGCATTATACAAGCTCAATGGATAGAGAGCAGTTACTGCAAAAGCTTAAACAAGAACTAGAAATTCGCAATTTCGCAAGAAAAACAGTGAAATCTTATTTGAATTCAACATCTAAATTCTTAGATTACGCAAAGAATAAAGAATTAAACCAACAAATAGTAAAAGACTACATACAAATAAGAATTCAGAATAAAGAGCCCTCTTCAGTAGCCCATGATATTTTTGCAATATCATTCTTCTTTAAAACTATATTAAATCGAACAATCCACGTGCCAAGACCAAAAAGAAACAAGACAATTCCAGAAATCTTAACGCATGACGAGATTAAAAGAATGATAAATGCCACAAACAATATAAAGCATAGGTTGATTCTCAAGATTCTATATGGTTGTGGCCTTCGGGTGTCAGAGATAGTTAACTTAAACAAAGAGGATGTTAACTTAACTGAAGAATTAATCAAGATAAGGCTTGCCAAAGGCAGAAAAGACAGGTTTGTTAAAATACCAGACTCAATAAAAGAAGAAATCGCTTCTTATTGTAACTTAGAAAAAAGTGTCATCTTATTCCCATCAAACCGCGGCGGAAACCTTACAACCGCAACAATCCAGGCAATTGTAGAAAATTCTGCAAGAAAAGCCCATATAACAAAAAAGGTTCATCCACACACTCTTAGGCACTCATTTGCAACGCATTTGCTTGAGCAAGGAACAGACCTTAGAATTATACAAAAGCTTCTTGGGCATTCAGATATAAAAACAACGCAAATATACACTCAAATATCACAGCAGTCTATAAAAAATATAAGGAGCCCTTTAGACAATATATAAAATGGCAGTTGAATCATTCATTCCAGTTAAAGACGTAAAAATATCCACAGAAAAAGAAGTAAAGCAGAAGCCATCTATTTCAGAGCTTACAACTATAGAGTCTCCCGGAAAGCCAGTTCCTGCTTCTTTTATTGACAAACAACTAAAAAAACTCTCAAGAAAACATAAAAAGCCTGCAGAAGAAAAAGGAATAAATGCAAGAGGAAGCAAAAAAGATTCTATTCTTATTATAACAGAAAAGCCGCAGGCTGCACTGAAAATCGCCTCATCACTTGGACAACCTAAAAAATTTACAGAAAACGGCATATCTTACTACGAAATAGAAAGAGATAACAAGAAAATTATGGTTGCTTCTGCAGTAGGCCATTTATTTGGGCTTACATATAAGCAAGGACAGAAAGGATGGCCAATCTTTGAAACAGAGTGGAAGCCAACTTATGAGAGAAAATCAGCAGCATTCACAAAAAAATATTATGAACTACTAAAGAAACTTTGCAGAAAAGCAAAAGAATTTATTATCGCAACAGACTTTGATACAGAAGGAGAGGTAATAGGATGGAATGTTCTAAGATTTATCTGCGGAAAGAATGATGCAAAAAGAATGAAATTTTCAACCCTGACAAAAGATGAGCTGGAAAAGTCATTTGAGAATCCGCTCCCAACACTTGCATGGGAAAATGCATATGCGGGAGAAACAAGGCATGTAGTTGACTGGCTCTATGGCATAAACCTCTCAAGAGCGCTAATGTCTGCAATTAAAACAAGCGGTTCATTCAGAATCCTCTCAATAGGGAGAGTTCAAGGCCCAGCTCTCAAGATTATTGTAGAGAGAGAAAGAGAAATAGAAAAATTCAAGCCAGAGCCTTACTGGCAGGTATTCGCCTTTGCAAATGAATGCAGATTTAAGCACCCAAAAGATATATTTGACAAGAAAGAGCTAGAAAAATTCAAAGATATTAAGGAAGCAATTGCAGAAGCAACAAAAACAGAAGAAAAAATTTCTCCTCCAGCCCCTTTTGATTTAACAACCCTCCAAACAGAAGCATACAAGCACCATAAGATATCGCCGAGTGAAACGCTGAAAATAGCGCAAAACCTTTACATTGAAGGACTTATATCTTACCCAAGAACATCCTCCCAAAAAATACCTCAAGAAATAGAGCCAAAAAAAATTTTAAAACTATTAAGCTCGCATTTTCCACAGGTTAAGGAAGCTAAAAGAGATATTCCGATAGAAGGTAAAAAATCAGACCCAGCACATCCTTCAATCTATCCAACAGGAGAGTTTAGAGAGCTCGAAGAGAGAGAAGGAAAAATTTATAATTTAATAGTCAAAAGATTTATCTCTGCATTCTCAAATGATGCAATAACAAACAACAAAAGAGTTGTTTTAACTTCAACGAAAGACAAAAACATAAAATTCACAGCATCTGGATTAAAAATAGTTGAAAAAGGATGGACGAAAGTATATCCTGCACAAATAGAAGAAAGTGATGTTCCGGATATGAACGGAAAGGTAAAGATAGATAAAATAGAATTTGAATCTAAAGAAACACAACCTCCAAAAAGATACACTCCTGCTTCTCTTGTCTCTGCAATGGAAAAGAAGAATCTTGGAACAAAGGCAACACGTTCAACAATAATCGATACTTTGTTCGAAAGAGGTTACTTAGATGGAAAAAGTATTCAGGCAACCCCCCTTGGACTAAAGCTTATAGAATCACTTGAAAAATACTCTCCAATTATCATAGATGAAAACCTTACAAAGCAGTTGGAAGAGCAGATGGATAAAATTCAGGAATCAAAAGAAGGATTTGATGATAAAGAAAAAGAAGTAATTGATAAAGCAAAGAGAGTGATAACTGACATCTCCAGAGAATTTAAGGTAAAAGAGATAGAAATAGGAAAAGAACTTGCAAAAGGTCTTGAGATTCTTAGAAAAGAGCAGATAGAAGCAAACACATTAGTTCAATGTCCAGCATGCAAGAAAGGAAGTCTTAGAATTTTATTTAATCGCGCATCAAGAAGATATTTTGTCGCCTGTTCAGCTTATCCAGATTGCAAGCAAACTTACAGCTTGCCTCCAGATTCACTTGTCAAAAAATCTGAGAAGATTTGCGAATCTTGCGGTTTTCCAGAGCTTTTAGCAATAAGGAAAGGCAAGCGCCCATGGCAGTTCTGTTTTAACATAAACTGCAAAAAAAACAAGGCACTAAGAGAAGAATGGGAAAGAAAAAAAGCAGCAAGAGAACTAAAAAAAGAAAAATCAAAAAAAGAGGCAGAGCAGTAATACTTAAAAATAGAACAGCAATAGATTTCTAATGGTTAGAGTAATATACATTAAAGACCCAGGCAATATAATAAGAGAAAGAAGAAATCGTGCAGACAAATTGGAGCAGATAGCAAAAGAGATAAACTCGAGGCATAAAAAATCTCCCCACCCCAATTTACGGAGCAACACATATATTGACACAATAGAAGAAGTAACAAAATTAATCGTATCTAATTCAACAGGCACAATAAGCATAGACTTTCAAAATAGAACAATAGATGTCAGAGACCAAAATACAATGACTCTGGCAACAGAAATCGCCGAAGAATACAAAAGAATCGCAAAAGAAGACTATACTATCAGACTAATTTCCAACAAAACAAGCTATACAAAAAAACAGAAGTTTAATTTTTAAAAGTTAGATAAAATCCCTAGTTTTTTTATTTGCCCATATGCCTATGTGTTCCAACACTAGGTCTTGTCTTCAGAGTAGGAGACTTTGTGCTTAATCCTCTTGATTTCTTTCCTGCAGAAGTTAATCCTCTTGCAGCGCGATTTTTGTTCTCTGTTCTGCAAATCCAATTTATTGTAGGGTCATTTAATATTTCAGGCCTATAAGGATCAACAAGTATAACCTCAAAGAAATAATGCTTTCCATCCTTTCCAAGATAGTATGAATTCAAAACCTCAAGATTTGGATATCTCTTCTCAACTCTCTGCTCGGCAACCCACTGATAAGACATCTTCAATATCTTTCTTTCGTGCTGTTTTCTTGATTTTCTCCCGTGAGTATGCCTAGGCCTCTTTCTCCCGCCTCTTAACAAGCGAACTCTGACAACAAAAAAACCCTTTTTTGCTTTATATCCAAGCGCTCTTGCCCTGTCCAATCTAAGAGGTTTTTCGACCTCAACAACAGCCCCAGAAGCTCTCCATTTAATCATTCTGTCATGCAATGCTACCTTTTCAGGCTCTTTCCATGCTTCTCTCAAATAATGATACATTCCTCTTGCCATATTTAATGCTATAAAAACAGCCTTTTAAAACTTACGTGCATTGAAAAAGCACGGAATGTCCCAGAGAGGACAATCTCTGAGCGTTTTGTCAATTAATCTTCGCAACTGCTTCTTCAATTACCCTCGATACAGGTTTACCGGTTCTCTTGCTCAACTCTTTTAATTTATTTATAACTCTCTGCTGCAAAGTTATATCTATCCTTTTTCTGCTCCAAAGAATCTCTCTTGTCCTGTCATAGTGCTCCATCTCTATAAAACTCTGCTTGTGCTTTTCAAATATTTTCTTAATTTTCTTATTATTTAATTGCATTTCTCATTCTCTCCTCTATTGCTCTAATTTTAATGATATTCCTGCTGGCTATAGATAATATATAATGTTTCAAAAGTTCATCATCAACTTTCTTGTTATGCTCTCCAGCAAACGCGAAAGCAACAAACATTGCAGTCTTCTTATTTCCATCGCTAAAAGGATGATCAACCAAAATTGCTCTAAGCAGATAAGCTAACTTTTTGTATTCTCCTAATTTCTTATCTCTCTGTTTATCAAGAGCAAATTCCAGGCTTGCAGAGTTTCTTAGGTTGCCCAAAAAACCCTTAGCTATTCTGACTATATTTTCCTTACTTATATTCATACACATAAATAACCGTAACTTATATTTAAACCTTTCTCCATTACTTTTTTATCCGAAGTTTCGCAAGAAACGAGGGTTAAAGATTTGCTCAGCAAATCTTTTTATATCAATATAAACTAACAAAGACATGAAAACCAAAAAAACATATTACATAACAACCCCCATATACTATGCAAATGCAGAAGCCCATCTTGGCTCAGCTTATACTACAATAGCTGCAGATGTCCTAGCTAGATGGAATCGTCTTCTAGGAAATGAAGTATTTTTTCTTACAGGAACAGATGAGCACGGACAAAAGATACAACAAACTGCAGAAGAAGCAAGCTTAAAGCCAAAAGAATTTGTCGACAAGATAGCTGCAAGCTTTGAAAACACATTTAAACTATTAAATATATCAAACGACTTCTTTATTAGAACAACAGATCCAAGACACGAAAAAGAAGTCAAAAAGATTCTTCAAGAGCTTTATGATAAAAAAGATATATATAAGGGATTTTATGAGGCATATTATTGTATAGGTTGTGAACAATATTTAACAAAGCCAGATTTAATTGACGGAAAGTGTCCAATCCACAAAACAGAACCAGAATTAAGAAAGGAAGAGGCTTATCTCTTCAAACTCTCTAAATATAGAAAACAACTCTTAGATTTATATAAAGAAAATCCAGAATTTATTCTCCCAGAAAACAAAAATAAAGAAATGACTGCATTTATAGAAGGAGGATTACAAGACATCTCTATTTCTAGACTGAAGGAAAAAGTATACTGGGGAATTGAGCTACCTTTTGACAAGAAGCATACATGTTTTGTTTGGGTTGATGCATTCTGGAATTATCTAACAGGATTAAAGATAAATAATAAATTTGACAAGTTCTGGCCAGCAAATGTACAATTAATGGCCAAGGATATCCTAAGAGTCCATGCAACAATCTGGCCAGCCTTATTGTTAGCAACAAAGAACAAATTGCCAAAAACGATGTTTGTTCATGGCTATTTTACAATTAATGGACAAAAGATGAGCAAGTCTTTAGGTAATGTAATTAATCCAGTCTATATAACGAAAACCTACGGAACTGACTCCTTAAGATATTATATGTTAAGAGCGATTCCTTTTGGAAGTGACGGTGATTTTTCAGAGTCAGCTTTAGTAAACAGGCAGAACAACGAGCTTGCAGATAAATTGGGCAACCTTGTTTCCAGAGTCTCGACTCTGGCAGAAAAGTACGGCCTTGAAAAGAAAGAGCAAGCAAAAGAGTTAATCTCAGAAACCCTCATCAAAAGAGTAGAAGAATATCTTAATAATTTCGAGTTTGATAAAGCACTAAATGATATATTTGGATACATTGACAAATGCAACATCTACATTCAGGAGACCGCCCCCTGGATAACCAAAGACAAGAAGGTTCTGTACAGGCTGGCAAATGCAATCAAAGATTTTACAATCCTCCTCTCTCCATTCATCCCAGAAACCTGTGAAAAAATAGCAAAAACATTCAATTTTAAAATAGACCTTAAAGAGATAAGCAAACCGATAAAGATAAGCAAAATAAAGAAAGCAGATATTTTGTTCAAAAAAATAGATGCCCAAGAAGATAAAAAAGAAATTAACCCACAAACCAAGAAGATATCAGATAATAAAAGTAAGATTATTAAACCAATTAAACAATCAGATAACAATATAGAAGGAATAATCAGCATGAATCAGATAAAATACAAAGATTTTGCAAAACTTGACTTAAGAGTCGGAACAATAAAGAAAGCAGAAGACATAGATGGAGCAGATAAGCTGTATAAACTGGAAATAGAATTGGGAAAAGATGAGAAGAGAACAATCGTAGCAGGAATAAAACAGCATTATAAAAAGGAAGAGCTGAAAGATAAGCAGATTGTAGTTATCACAAATCTAGAGCCAAGAAAAATGAAAGGCATAGAATCTCAATGTATGCTTTTAGCAGCAGAATCTGAAGACCATGGCAAGATTATTCTTCTCTCTCCAGAAAAAAAGATAGACTCTGGCTCAAAAGTGCAATAATTTTAGTAAAGAGAGCAGTTTTATTTATCATCAATGATATCTCCCTTACCCTCTTTGGTATCATCTATTCTTAATTTTTGACCAACTTCAACTAAAAGAACAGCCTTATTAGGAGACTTTCTGTCAGCAACAAAAGAAGAATTTGTATAATGATATGCAGGATCTATTGTTTCGACGCTATACTTCATACCCTCAAAAGCATTAAAAGTTAAGGACTGCCCGGATCCGGTCGATTTGCTATCTTTTTCAGGATCGTATTCTATATAAGACTTAGCAAGTCTGATTAAATTCTGATCATCTCCAAACTCGCTTTTAACAATTTCGTCTATTTTAGGTGGTAAAGACTCGCGCTTCACAACCATGCTTTGCAGCCCAACAGAAGTTCTTGTATTTCGATCTTTGGCATTTATGGTAATTGTAAAAATTTTAGAATTTATTTTGCTATTAATATAACTCTTAACTTCAGAATCATTAATCTTATAAAAAAAGCTTACCGGCCCCCCAATAAGAGCAGAATTAAAAGTACGTCCATCGGGTTTTTTTCCAGAAGAATCTGCCTCGTCAATTACAAGATTATGTAGTTTATTACCAATAGTATAATATCTTACTTCATCAGGCCTTTTAAAAGCAGCATTAAAAATCCTTCCATTGAAGGAACCATCCGAATTCACATCCACAGCAACTTTCTCAGGGAATCCTTCCAAACTCAAAGAGACATTAGAAGGTATAAACTTAAGTTGTTCAGACCCAAGTTCTTTTCTCTGCTTACTTTCTCGTATTACAGTCTTTTCATTTTCCAACGAACCCAGATAGTATTCCTCAAAAGCTACCCTCTCCGTCCACTCTTCATAATTCTTAACGTTATAATTGCATTCGACTATTCCACGCAAATCAATATTTCCAATATCTCTATTTTGGTTAAATTTGCCCCCAGATACTAAAACTGCACAATCTGTTATTTCTTTTCTAGATCTTCTATCCGTAACTGGCAAGTCTCTTCTAGAATAAGAAAACTCATCCATTTTGCGCGTACCAAACAAAGCTCTATCCAACTCTCTACATCCTCCATTAAAAACCAACGCTCCAGCCAAAACAGCAGTACCCAAACTTTTTCTTAATAATCCTTCCAAACCCATAATAACAGATAGATTGTGTTGTTTTTAATCTTTTTTATACTGCAAAATAAACGAATTACAACCCAAACAAGCTCTCAAGCCAGCTTTTTTCTTTATAGCTTACTCCGGCAAGCTTTGCCGCAATCTTCTTGTAAGCTCTCGCAGCCTTGCTTCTTGGATGCGTATGCACAAGAGCATCTTTCATTACAAGAGCTTTCTGAACATTTGCATCTTCCGGAATAACACCTAGAATAGGAAGCTCAAGCATCTCTCTTACATTTTCAATAGGCATCTCGCTCTTTGAGCCTCTGACTCTTGTGATAATAACCCCCCTTATTTTCTTTCCCATCTGCTCGATGACTTTTGAAGCTTTAAGTGCATCTGTTACAGCAGGAATTTCCGGATTTGTGACAATAATCATCTCATCACCGGACTCTATTGCAGCGAGAGTCTCATCTCCAAGTCCGGCAGCAGAATCGTAAATGACATAATCCGCAAGCTTCTTTAATTTTCTTCCAACTTCTTTCAGCCTGTTATGATTAACCGCCTGAAGATCTTTTATTGAAAGAGAGCTAGGAACGATTTTTGTTCCAGATTCATGCTCATAAACAGCATCAGCAACATTAGCTTTTCCTAGAAGAACATGATTTAAATTCACAGGAACCAAGGGCGCTCCAAGGTGCAGCCCAACATTTGGGGTAGTAAGATTTGCGTCCAGAATCACAACATCTTTTCCAAAAGAATTCAGCGCAGCTCCGAGATTTATAGCTGTAGTTGTATTGGAAATAACAATACCACTAGCATGAACAAAATGTCCGCCTTCTTCACTAACTTGAAAATCGTATACGTATTCTTTATCGTAATCTATCTCCTCAATTAAATTAACTCTCCTAAAAGAATAACCTTTAACTAAGATTTCTTTAACGAATTCTAAGTTTTCATTGGAAAAACCAAAACTATTAAAAAAGTCTAAGAACCTCTGAGTAGAACTTTTCGATAAAGCATATATTCCCCATTCGTATCCATACACTGATTGTCTAGTGCAACCCAAAAAAGAAGCTAAATCAACCCCAGTTTTATTAGAATCTTCTCTTATATTCCTAAATAGTTTACCTAAAGGATATAATTTTATATTTGTATGATTCTTTTTGGCACTAATATTTTCTTCCAATCTTCTTTTTTTATCTACAACCCCAAATCCTACTTTCATATAAAAACTGAGAGCATCTTCTCCACTTATAACGACTCTAAAATATTTTCTTTTAATGCCTGAGAATCTAACAAACCGAACTTTAATTTGATTGTCTATATTAAATCTAGATCTTAGTAAGTTAGAAACTTGATATGCCAATTTCTCAGATTTTGTATCATATTCTATTGAATTTCTATTTTTACAAACATGAGCATCACAATCAAAAAGAGCAGAGACGAAAGAGGCGCAAGCTATGCTATCAGAATTAAATATTTTAGGAGGAATCTCCTTATCTCCGGCGTTAGCTATTCTAACTCCAAAATAGCTAAGAAACTCATTAATATCTTTCTGTTTTGTATAAGAAACTCTCCAAACATTATTCCTTTTATCTTTCAACAACTTAAAATCACCAAAAACATTTTTAAATGTAGTTTTTATATCCTCTAAGCATTTGTTCTCATGACTGAATACGTGTAAGATAGTTCCATTTTTTCTCTTTTCAAAATGACCATCTCCAATCAGATATCCTAAGAGTTTAGCCTGGAATATGTCTATTCTATCAAATTCCTGTTGCGTCATAGGATAGTTGTAATATAATAAATAATCCTTTTTTTCAATAAGATCTTCTGCCCTAATTTTTTTAAGGCTTCCATCCCTTAAAACTAAAAATTCATGTTCTTTAGTAACATTAATTTCACCATTATTTGTGCCAATTCTAAGAAGTTTTTTAGGAGCCGGCTTGCGCATCATGCAAACTGGAGAATCTTTCCTAGAGATAAGTTTTCCATTCTTAAAATCTACAATATTTATTCTAAAATCCTTAACTGGTTCTATAACCTCAAAAATTTCTTGTTTCCCATCATTGGAAATTAATATCTTCTGTTTAATTGCCCCTCTGCTAGCTAAATAATCTATATATGGACCAATCTTAACTACATCGCCATTAGCAAGAGAGACATATTCATCGTATGATAGACTCTTGCCAACGCCGCCTTTCCCAGATGTTATCGTTATTAACTTTGACATTTTTCTTTTTAATTGCTAAGATGACTAAACTGCATCCCACAAAAAGAGCTACTTCAGATAACTTATAAACTTTTCTAAGATTTGAGAATATTCCTTCAAAGTCTCGAGATTTATATTAACAACCTGCCCCCTAAAGGTCACTTTTAAATTAACTCCTTTCCTAAACTCGTTCTCTCGCACTTTTTCAAGCTTTTCTACATCTCTAAACAGCTCGTACAAGCCAAGAGTTTTTGATACAATTGGCTCATTCGCATATATTTTGCTCAACTGCACAAGCTCCGCCCTGGGCGCAGCAGCAACAGGCTTCCATTTTTTCTCTTTCTTGGCCTTGGCAATAAGGTTCTCCAGCCCCAATTCAATCATTATTTTCCATCTAAGAAGTAAGTTAATGATTACATCGCAAGTTTTAGTATATTTTAAGCTCACATATAAAAGATGATCAGCACTAATCTTCTCTTTTATTATTTTCTCCATGATGAATTGCCACTTTAGGGTAAACAAAAGAATGGCTCCCCTATTTAAATACCTTTCTGACTTATCGTCGATAAACCCTCGCCTAGAACACACATCTTAAAAGTTCGGTTAAACAATAATCCTATAACTATTTGGAAAGCCCAATATTGTCTCTGCTATACAAGAAAATCTTTGTATAAAGAGAGATTTTATTGTCATGCGGAAGATATTCAACCTCCAAGTTTTAGAATAGCTTCTGCAATATCCCCTGTTTCTTCAAGAGCTTTCTTTGCCTTTTCCCTTGTCGCTCCAGTTTTATCCATAACAAGTTTTATATCCTCATCTCTAACTCCCAAAGCTTCTGCACGCGCCTCCCCAACAATCTGCCAGCTTTCCTGCCCCTGCATTTTTATCTTCTGCACAGAAGGATTTTCAATAACCACCCTCCCATCAGACTTTTCTATTATAACTCTCGTAGCTTCTACCTCTTCCTGATTTATGCCAAGCTGCTTCATCATGGCCTTCATCTTTTTAGGATCCATCCCTCCTCCAAACAGCCCGCCTAATCCCCCGAACATTTTATCCTCCAATCGGCCACATAATTTTAAGCCCAATTACAGAAAGAATAATTATTACAACAAAAGCGATTGCCTGCATAGGAGAAATCAGAAACTTGCTTTTATATTCCTCATCATATCTCATAAGCCCGCCAAAACTTCCAGGCATGCTTATTTTTCCGTCTCCAGCCATAAACAAATAACAAGATAGACCTATAAAAAACTATCTTTTAAATTGCTTTGTCCGGAAAGGAGAAAAGATAATAATTAAACAAAAAAGAGTTTGAACTCTTGTTTTATTACTTTCAAGAATAATTTTTCTTTTAATGTTGTATAAAATTATTTGCCAACCGAATTCTCTTTTTTTCATAAAAGCTTTTTTGTTTTT
>CAYZSY010000019.1:0-1045 GCA_964481185.1 Candidatus Woesearchaeota archaeon
ATGATTCAAGTGTTGAAGCCGTATTTAATCCTTAAAAAAGAACAGGTTTGCCTGAAATACCAATATTCAGGTTATTTGAAAAGAAGAAAATAATGAAGGAAATAGAAATGAGAAGGGAAGCATCTCAGCAAAATAAGAATATCTAAGAGAAACAGAATATTTATTAAACATATGATAGCTTAAAATATTGTAAAAGGAATAAAAACAAGATGCTAAAAATATTAAAGAGTTTCACGAAAAGAATTCTCCAGAGCATGTTCAGGCAGAGAGAGGATATAAAGATAGGATTTTATGGGCCTCCAAACGCTGGAAAGACTTCGATAGCAAACAAAATCTGCAAAGACTGGACAGGAGAAGAGCTTGGAATTGTCAGCAGCATACCCCACGAGACAAGGCACGTGCAGTTCAAAGAAAAAGTTGACATAGAATACAAAGGCAAAAAATTAGCTTTTAAAATAATTGATACTCCGGGGCTTGCAACAAAAATAGATTACGAAGAATTTGTAGAACGTGGAATTAAAAAAGGACAGGCTAAAAAGAGGGCTAAAGAAGCGACTCAAGGAATAATTGAGTCAATACAATGGCTTGAAGACATGGAAGCAGTCATTGTGGTGCTTGATGCTAGTGAGAATCCTTATTCACAGGTAAATATTACTATAATTGGAAATCTTGTTGCAAGAAAAATTCCAACAATTGTAGTTGCAAATAAAACAGACCTAAAAAAAGCAGCTGTAAAGAAAGTAGAAGCTGCATTTCCAGATTATGAGGTAGTCGGCATATCTGCAAAAGAAGGGACTGGATTTGATGATTTTTATGAAGCCTTATTCAGGCTTTCAAAAAAGATATAAAGATGAGAAACAAAAAAATAAAGGGGTTGAGCTTGCAGGTTATTCCGTTTTCAGAGCTAAGAGGGCTCTCAATATCTGAAAGAGTGAAAAAAATTCTCGGGCTTGTTTTGAGCGATAAAATAGTCATTGTTCATGGAAGATTGAGAGCTGAGGAAGAGGCGCGGCTTATTGAAGATACTATGGCAATGGTTGACCAT
>CAYZSY010000019.1:1055-11885 GCA_964481185.1 Candidatus Woesearchaeota archaeon
TATTATTGTAAAGATTAAACACGATATAGCCAAAACTCTTGTCGGAGACAGCAGCGCCTTAACAGTTGTCGGACCTGCTTCAATAATAAAAGAGATAAAAAAAGACCCAAAGAAGATTGAGCTATTTCTTAACTAAAAAGCCCAATTTTGATTGATTGACTTGAACTAGAATTAATGTATATCTTCTAATGCTTGGAGAATAGGATTAAGATGGGTTAGTAATGTGAAGATAGATATAAAAACCGAAAGGACGGATTCAAATTATGAGTTATAAATGTGTTCATTGCTCCGCAGTATATGATGATAGAGCAAGAGAGATATTAAACAGCTGCTCAAAATGCAAGAGCAGGTTTTTCTTCTATATAAAGGAAGATAAATTAAAAGAGCTTGAAGCAAAAAAGAACAATGAAATTGAGCTGAACAGCAAGGAGAAAGAGCAGATAGAAAAAGATGTAAGGGAACTTGCAGGCATAAAAGATGAAGAATCTCCTGTTTTTCTTGATTTTGAGAGCATAAAAATAGTAAAGCCCGGAAAATACCTTCTTGATGTGCAGAAGCTGTTTGCACAGGACAAGCCAAGAGTGTATAAGTTGGCTGACGGCAAATACATAATTGACCTTAACATGAAACTTGGAAAAAACAGGACTTAAAGATTAATATCTTTAATCCATTCTGTGCTTAAATTTGCACAGAAGTCTAAAGATCGATATCTTAATCCATTCTGTGCTTAAATTTGCACAGAAGTTTTAAAAACATTCTTTATTTCTATAATTTATGAATATAAAAAGAGTTCTTGATGAGGCTGCTTCCAACTTGATGATTGAAAAGCCAGTGATAAAAATATTAAAAGAAGAGAGCAAGAGAGTAGTTTCAATTCTTAAAGAAGAATTAAAGAAGTCAAAGGTTTCTGCGGAAGTATTTATTGGGGGAAGTTTTGCCAAAAATACACTGATAAAGGGAGAATTTTACGATGTCGATATATTTGTAAGGTTTGACTGGAGATATGAAAAATTATCAGAGATTTTAGAAAGAGTTCTTGAAAAGATTGCAAAGAAGAACAAGTTAAAGCTTGAGAGCTTGCATGGAAGCAGAGATTATTTCAGGATTATTATAAGAGATAACATAATCTTTGAGATTGTTCCGGTTGTTAAGATAAAAAAACCAAAAGAAGCGAGGAATGTAACTGATTTGAGCTATTTCCATGTAAATTATGTTAAGAATAAGATTAGAAAGGGAAATTTATCAAGAGAGATTGTTCTGGCAAAGCAATTCTGCAAGGCCAGAAAGATTTATGGGGCAGAAAGTTATGTAAATGGTTTTTCTGGATATGCCATAGAATGCTTAATTATAAATTACAAGTCATTTGAAAAGATGCTGAAGGAGCTTGTCAAAGTCAAGATTGGAGAGAGAATTGTGATTGACTCTGCAAAACATTACAAAAAAAAGGAGGATGTTTTATTTGAGATGAACGAGAGCAAACTTGGAAGCCCTATAATTCTTGTTGACCCAACCTGGAAAGAGAGAAATGCCCTTGCCGCACTTAGCAGGGAGACATTTGAGAGATTTCAGGATGCTGCGAAGAAGTTTCTAAAGCATCCAAGCAAAGAGTTTTTTGTAATAAGGAAGTTCGATATTCAAAGCTTTAAGAATAATGCAAGAAAGAGCAATGCAGAGTTGGTTAAGATAGAGATAACTACAAACAAGCAACCTGGAGATATTGCAGGAACAAAGATGAAAAAGTTTTCAAGCTATCTGGAAAAGGAGCTTAGAAGATATTTTGATATTCTTGAAAAGGAATTTGAGTATGGTGGAGAAAATAATGCAACATTATATCTTTCAGCAAAGTCAAAAGGGGAGATAATAAGAACCGGTCCTCCGAAAGACCTTGAAGCACATGCAATGGCATTCAGAAAAGCAAATAAGAACGTATTTGAGAAGAATGGTGTTCTGCATGCACGCGTCAAAATCAACTTTACGGCAAAGAAGTTTATTAGCGATTTCCTAAAGAAATATAATAAAACTATAAAATCAATGGGTATTACGGGTTTAGAATTGATTAATTCTGCTGAAGCTTCTCGGCTCTTAAAGAGCCGTCAATTATTGTTGAGAGGGAATCTGTAAAGAACGGAGAATCAAGCCAGACTCCTATTTCTTCCTCTGCATTTTCTGGAGTTACCATAAACAATATCTCTTTCTTGTCAATCATAAAAATACGGGCATTTGAATTTATCTGTATTGCTTTTATATTAAATCTTGAATTTATCCTTTTTATCTTTTCCGGCTCTCCAGATAATGCAACTCTTATTTTAATGTCTTTTTTGTTTAGTTTGTCTAGAGCGGATGATATAACTCTTCCCTTGTCTTCAAAATCTGTTGCTGAAGTGCAAATAACTGCCTCTTTCTTTGCATTTTCCAAAAGATCCCTGATTCTTGAAAGAACATTTGCCCTTCCCCTCATTGAGCCTGCAATCTCGCTTGATTTAATCGGAGAGATTCCTGAATTATGCAACTGCTCCAATTCAGTATATTCTTGAGTTTCTTTTAAAGCAGAGAGAGAATTAACTTTTTCCTGTGCTTCTGCCATTGCCCTTGATTTTATTTTTTCTACAACCTCTGTCGGTTTAACAGAGATATATTTTACAGGCTTGCCTATTTTTGTTATTGCAAATCCTCTCTTCTCAAGAGATTCAAGAACGTCATAAGTTCTGCTTCTAGGAACTCCTGAAAGCTCAGCTACTTCGCCTGCAGAAGCTATGCCTTTTGAAAGCAGAGCCAGCCAGACTTTAGTCTCATATATATTAAGGTTAAAATATTCCTTAATTCTCTTCACGAGTTCAGGTTTTATTATCATAGAATGATAACATTATAAACATATTTAAAGCTTTCTATTGTTCCCATTTATTAGTTACAACAACAAGAAGGTTTATATATCTGTTTTCTTAGTGATTTAAATGAATCGAGAAACATTTGGATTTGGAGCAGGAAGATTAGAAAAAGGAGGCAATAGAATAGAAGGAGAAATTAAAACTGAAGAAGTTTTTGATTTAAAAAGTCTAGTTGAACCTCATAAAGACCAGTATTTATTTTATAGAAACAAATTTGTACAGGTCAGAGGTCAGAGGTCAAGCATAATTGGAGTTTACCTTGGAATCAGGCATCCTGACGTGGGTAACCCTGATGCGATTTTCAACCCAGTTATCAGACAAAAGGCTGTTGATAGGCCTACAAGAAAGGATCCAGATAGAACAATAACTTATCTTGAACTGTTATACGATTTTGCATCTATGAGTTTGTCTTCTATTGAAGAAATTATACCCTATGACGAAGAGTATATTATGGAGAGAATAAGAACCACCCAAGATATAGCAGGCATAGCAAGAATAATTATTCCTAATTCTTATAAGAAAAGATAAGCCAGTGCAATTCCCAGAAAGAGTCCTGCTGAAATAAAAGGCATTGCAGGATAGAATTTGCCTTTCTTTGAAATATAAAACAAGAACAAAAGCCCGGCTAGAGCGCCAAAAGTTACGACCAATGCACTTGCAAGCCCCATTGACCTAAGAACCACTCCTGAAGCGATTATTGGAAAAACAACATCTCCTCCGCCAAGAATTGCAATATTTACTTTTATTTTTTTATTCTTCAAATCTGCTTTGTTGCTTTTTGAGAGAGATTTAATCATTGCAAGCTCTTTCTTTCCAAGATATGGGACAAAAAATCCAGAGAACACTTTTAAATTATTAATTTGGTATTTTGCCATCTTCTGCATAAATCCTGCATGCCAGACAGCATACATGTCATAAATAGAAATTAAAACGAGAAGAATGATAACTGTGAGAAGATTCAAGAGTGGTATGAAAATTACTGCAATTCCAGGGTATATTAAAAGTTCTGTAAAATTATGAATAATTATATTTCTTCTGTATATTTTAAGAAAACCAAGAGGAGCGGAAATTAAAATAGATGCTAGAGAAGAAAGCGGAAAACTAAATGAAAGGAGATTTAGAGACAATGGGGGAAGTATGTAAATGAATAGTGCGTTCAGGGTTATGCCTATTGCAAGCGCCACAACCAAGAAAAACCAAATTCTCAAGAAAGATTCTGTTTTAAACCTCATAAGAATAAACATGAGCAGAACAGCAAAAACTATTGCAAATAAGATTGAAAAGAGGCTTGTTGTCGGGCTTACATCTTTTGGAGGGCTCATTCCAAAAGGAATGTTGTCTCCGTGAGAAGCATAAACATTTGCAAGAGCAATTCCAATTAACTGTGTTACAAAAAACATCAAAAGCAATATCAAGACTATTTTCAAAGAATGTTTCATGTTATAGTCAAGCAATTTGTCTTTTTAATTGTTTATTTCTGTTAAAATAAAAATAATTGTCCTCTGCTGCGTTCTATGGCATCTTGCATTTCTTGATTATTTTTAATTCCTAAACGATGTTCCAAATAAGAAACAAGCCGAGGCTGACATTGGTAGATTGACTCTGCCTCTTTATTTATCTCTTCCTCAATTTCAAACAATTCATCTTCTGATGACTGAGAACTATCCTCGGTTTGACCAGTCAATGGTCCGCCAAAACGAGTGTCTTGATGTAGCAATTCGTGCAATAGTGTAACAATTTTCTCCTTATCAGAAAGAGAGCGTTTGATTTGAATATAATTGCCAGGAAATATGCGACCATTTATAAATTCGTTAAACATTTGTGCATTTGGATTAATTCTTTCTGGTCTGAAATATCGGTCAATGATTGAGATAATTCCCATGAAATATATATTGCATCTGAATTTATTTAGTTTTGCTTTATATTCTTATCAAAAAATCAGAGGCCTTTTTGTATTGAATAATCATAATTATCTGGAACAACAATAAAAGGAAACTTTTGCTGTAAATCTGATTGTTCAAATCCTTCTTTGTATAAATTATGGTCGTAATAAACTATTATAGCTGGTGGCTGGTGAGGTATGTATGTTTTATATCTTGCTGCTGTTTTCAATCCTTGTTTGAGCAGAGGATTATCTATTTTACTTGTTAGTTGATGTGCTATGAGATTCCACAAGGAATAGACTGCTATGGAGCGATATGGAGTTGGAGTTATCATTTCTGCTCCGCCAGCATAAGGCATAACCAAGTGCACATCCTGAACTTCTGGCTGCTGGTTGCATGTTTCAATGAATATATCTGCCTGGTTGAGATAGTTATTTCCATCTGTTAAAAGAGCGTCGTGCGCCTCCTTGAAAGAACCATTTTGCTCATTGAGAGCAAGAAGAGCTACGAGAGCGCCCATATTATGGCTCTCTTTGTTATCAAATGCTTTGTTTGCTAACTCAAGCATTCTGCTGTGAGAGAGAGCAAATGTAAAATAGTTTGTGGCTGCTCCAAAATCTGGAAAGTGCAATGAGCTTCCTGTACATAATCTGTATTGTGTAAGTTCTGGCAAGTGCTCTGCATCTGAAAATTGATGCCCAAGCTCGTGGCTTATAACAATTATACAAGAGTTTGGTTCGTATGTGTTTAACACAGAAAATTGCTTCTTAATGCGCTTTCGCATGCGTCTCCAGTCAAAATCAACCTCATCATCATAAACTCCTTCAGCGTTATCTGGAAGCGAATCGACAAATTTTATACGGATGTGCCTGTCAATTCCGCTATTGAACTCCTTTACCCATGTTTCATTTAAAACATCTGCAAGCTCATCAGAATAACTTCTAACTGGCTGAAGACTTAGAAAATAGCTTGCTGCACTTGGCATTATCTGCCCGTCTGTCTCTCTTGCAAGATAATCTCCTTCTCCATCATAAAGCGGCTTACAACTTGCCAAAGGAGAGAGTGAACTAACTATTAAAGAAAGACCTGTTGCTTTAAGCAAAAGTCTCCTGCCTTGATCTATTTGTTCTTTTGGCTTATTCATGCGTTTAAATATAAGGCTCTGGATTTTATATATTTTTAGAGAGAGCGAAATAGAAAGAGAATTTAATCTTGTCTTTTTAAGAATTGATACCACTTACCAATGGCGAGTATAACAATCTTTATAAAGATCAGAACTTCTAGTATATGTAATGAGTAGTTTAGAACAAATCCTGCAAGATGTTGGAAACAGCGTAAAATCTGCTTTTTCTAGACCTTTAACATATAGTTTGTTATTAGCTCTTCCTATAATTGGTTGCGGAAAAAGCGAACCTGGCAAAGGCACTTCCTTTGCAGTAACGAGCAATGCGTTTCCGAAAGAGGTCCTGGAACTAGCATTGCAGAAAGTAAGACTCAATGAACCCCTGTATGGGTACGCGCCGCTCGTTGCCGAGTCATGGCAACAGCAGGTTCCCGCAGGCATAACAGTGCGAAACTTCGCAGGCGGAGATTTCGCCTCAGCCATAGGACAAATGGCAGGGAACGCCAGCATCATTGACTTGTCTGACTTTCTCAGCGCAAACGAGTATATAACAGAAACAAGCTGGCGCGGCCTGTACGCATTCGAAAGCAAGGCAGGGCAGCTCCTTAGAAACAAGGAAATTCTGCGCGGCCCACCAAGCAAATGGTATGTTCCATTAGGGCAAAGAAAGCTGAAAGCCATAGAAAAAGTTGAGCATTTTGACAGAAAGCAACTCGTGTTGCCAACAATGATGGGGCCGTTTGACAGGGAAATGTACACATTTGTTATCAAGTACGGGATAGAGTCATTTATTCCAGACGTTCCAACTCCAGAAAAACAGTATGTTGGCAGGGCAAGCGTGAGCAAAAACATCACGACTGAAGCATGGGAATGCGCAAGTGGACCGGCGTTTGGCGATTACTCCTCCCAACTTAACGACTTGGGGGCGGCTGAGTTATTGCCATTCATAAATGCATCAACAGAAAGAGCAAAGCGCAAGGCAGAAGAAGAATGGCTCAAAGCCGAGAGCAAAAAACGCGAGGAACTGCAGAAGCGGCAAGCAGACTTCAGGACCAGCCCTCTTATATTCAGCCTCAATGAAAACCGTGCAGAGTTTGAGCTGAGATGCGATGGCGGCAAGCCCCCATTATCCTGCAGTCTTCATCTGAATGGCATGCCGGCTGATAATTTATTGAGAAGATATACCAGTCACAAAAAGATACGCCTGCTGGAAGCAGAGGAAGTACTACCGCTCTACAACGTAAACGCGGGTGTCGATGGCGAGATCAGCGACTATGCGAAAGGGGAAAAGGCATTTTGCAAAATCAGCATGAACCATGACTGGCCTCTTGCCTTTCCGCCTGAAATCATGGCGCCAATACGCGCAAGACTAGCGATTCTCGACTCTTCGTCTCCTGGAAAAAATGCAGGGCTTGAAAGAATAATAGAGCTTGGCAACAGGCTTATCGCTGAGAAACATGGCGTGAGAGAAGGACAAGATTGGTGGGGAAACAAAGAGATTGCCGGTTTTTACCAATGGATAGAACTTGATGGAAAACCACTGATTTCCAAGACCATCCAGAATGGCAAATGGAAAGTGCGCTTTGATTATAGGGATGGTTGGAGTGGCTTGAGGGAGTCAGGTGAGTGTGTTGTTGAACTTACCCAGTCAGGCAACACCATAAGTGGAACATTTGCAGAACCAGAGCGCGAGTCAGGCGCACCAACAGGTAAAACTTTTGCCGGCAGAATACAAGGCAGTATCAAGGGGTCTTACATCGAATTCACAAAAAAGTATGACGTTGGGAGAGACATTGTAAGATATGAAGGAATGCTGAACAAGAACAATGTGGCACAGGGCGCGTGGAAAAAAGGTATGTTCCAAGACAACTGGTCAATGGAGCTTGTTGCCCCAGCAGATGCATCGTTAGAAGGAAGAAATATACGCCCAATAGCAACAGGTAGCAAGCCAGGAGAATTCGTACACGGCAAACTTGTAAAGAAAACCCTCGATGAGATTTTGGCTGCACGCTCAGAAGCAGAAGCAACGCACACACATCCAGGCGTTGACATTGTTGCCCCAAAAGGAACACAGATTTATCCTCTGGCGGACGGCACGATTGTTGACTTAATCGACAATGACAAAGACAACGACTGGAAATTCTTAGGCTACATGGCAGTCATCAAGCACGATGATAAACTAAGCAACAAAGACACGTACAGCATTTACCTGCACATGAACGAGTCGCCAAGCGCGAAAAAAGGGCAAAAAGTGCTTGGAGGAGCGACTCTGCTTGGCAAGATAGGCGCAACAGGAGCCGCAACAGGACCGCACGCCCACATTGAAGTAAGGCATTTCATATCACGATACATGCCAGATGATGGATGGAACAAGCCACTGAACATTTACGGCAAAGGCGACCAGACGCGCACAAAAAGATTTCACGACTATTGGGAAGACCCGCTTGCGGCGTTCCCAGAAAGGTTTGGACAACCAAGAAACAACCAGCTAGAAAAGCAAGCAATAATAGATGCCTATCGCAGGGCAACCGATGATGTCTTCATAAAACAGCAAAAATACAGAGACGGCGTTGCCATCTACCTCCAGATTCTCAAACAATTGGAAGTGCCTGCAGTGGCGCAACAGTTTTCAGACTGGGAAATAAAGGATATTCGCATGATAAGTTATTACAACATCGCTCGCTACTGGTCAAAGACCGAAAAAAACGTACAGGAAACAATTAACTGGCTTACAGAACCGTTAAAAAACGGTCTCCTGAAAGAAGCGGGCAGGGCAAGCGTTGAATCAGAGGCAGACTTTGCCCTAGTCAGGGACGATCCTACGTTCAAGCAACTGCTTGACAAGTACAACAAGTGAAACAGGGACAGAGTCATCATGCTTCCACGCAGTGTAATCCCATTAATCGAGAGATGGTATCGCTTGAACAAGGAAAGCGAATATTTTATTTCAGACCGAAATGGATGTCAATTCAAAACCATAACAAAATCCAAAAAAAGAAAAATTAGAACAGAAAGGATTATTTCAGCCTGATTGTCTCGAGGTTTTTAGGAACGTTTGTTTCAACATTATGTAATCGGTATAGCGAAGAAGCAAAGTCAAGGCATTTTGAAGCCTCTCCATGATTAATTATAATCTTTTTTGGCTTTGGATTCATTCTGCTGATATACTGCATCAGCTCGTTCCTTCCTGAATGAGCTGATAAACCAGAAAGAGTTTCAACCTGCAGCCTGATATTTAACTTTTCTGCGCCGTAATCCTGACCGAGGAATAATTCTTTTGCTCCTTCCTGGACTTGCCGACCAAGAGAGCCTGCTGCCTGATAACATTCAAACACAATAAGATTATTTGGATTGTCTGCAAGACTCTTGAAATATTCCAGAGAAGCTCCCCCTACAAGCATGCCTGATGTTGCAATAATAATACAGGGGCCACCTTCAAGAACTTCTTTTCTTTCTGTAGGGCTTCCAACTCTTTTAATAACATCTGAGACAAACGGATTATTATCCTGATAAATCTGATTTCTTACAGAAGAACTTAGAAAATCAGGGTATGCTGTATGAATTGCATTTATGTCCCATATCATCCCATCTAGATAGACAGGCACTTTTGGCAATTTGCCCATTCTGACAGCTTCCTCAACGCTTAGAACAGCTTCCTGAGCGTGACCCAATCCAAGCTCTGGAAGGAGAATTTTTCCCTTTCTTTCTATAGTTGCTCTTGCCAATTCAATGAACTTGTTTTCTGCATCCTGTCTTGGAGGAAGCACATCATTTTTTGAGCCATAAGTTGATTCTATCAAAAGAGTCTCAACGCGGGGAAAATAATTCACTGCAGGATCAAGCAACCTTGTTTTTAAATATTTCATGTCTCCTGTATAAACAAAATTATGAAGACCGTTTCCTATATTTATATGAACTTCAGAAGAGCCAAGAACATGTCCTGCATTGTAAAGAGTTATTCTCATATCTTTTGTTATATCTGTAACCTCTCCGAAATCAAGGCAGATAGTATGCTTGACCATCTCTCTTATATCGTCTGATTTGAAAAGCGGAGAGACTGCCTGCTTGTATGCAACCTCGATAAAATCAAGCGCGAGAAGAGCTGCAACATCTCTTGTCGGAGCAGTCAGATATAATGGTCCTTTGTAACCCATCTTGTAAAGATAGGGAATAAGACCAGAATTATGAACAACAATATTTTCTACAATAAAATTGTGATTTTCAACTTCTATATCAACTAAATAAGAATGAGGATTATCTCTTTGTTTTATATTAACAATTCTTTCCCAAGTAAGATTTAACCTTAACAAATTCTGAATCAAATGAATATTGTTAACTGTTTGAGAGATTATAGAAGATAATCTTTCTTGCATGAACACTGCGAGAATAGGTGCTATTTTAATTGCAAATTGCTCCGAAATCCTGTTCTCCTCAACCTGCTGAACTTGACTCACTTTTAATCCCGTTGCAATACTAATTTCCTGTCTTGTCAAACTTAATAATTGCCTCAAAGCATAAAGTTGAGAATTATCTTTTATGTTCCGTAGTTCTACTATGCGCTGGTTCAGAAGTTCTACTAATTCAATAACTGTTTTTCTTGTGGCATAGCCCTTGCCTCTTCTGTATAAATCCAAGAGACACATGGGCAATAGATTTTTTAGGTTTGGACTGTTGTGAACTCTTCCGACAAACCCCGCCTCTTTTAGAATTTTTCTTAAATCTAAAGAAGTTAATGGCATCAAATCCTGATGATTAAATTCAAAAGAAGAATATTGTTTAAGCAATCTTCTTAAGTTTTCTGCCTTATAATCCAAAGAAAAACCAATTTTTTCGCCGTATTTATTTATACTGAACTTTGAGTTAAGGCAGATTGAATTATCACTTGTTATATTGGATGGTATCTCTTGCAAGGAGAACAAATATCTCAAATCTTTAAGCA
>CAYZSY010000020.1:0-10658 GCA_964481185.1 Candidatus Woesearchaeota archaeon
AAAAAGCTGCAAAAATAATCCATGAAGATAAGATAAAAACATATATAGTTGGAGAAAGAGTGGAGAATATAAGCAAAATTTTAGAAGGCAGAAAATTCACAGGAACAATAATCTGCGGATAAGAATCATCTTCAATAAAACCAAACATTTAAATACCATATTACTCATATAAGTAATATGTTACTCAATAATAAAGAAATGTGTATATTAGAAGAATTTGCACAAGATTATTCAAAAAAGATTTACGGCAGAGAGATAGCCAAAAAGCTAAAAATGAACCAAAAAACAGCTTCAAATATACTTACAAAGCTTGAAAAAGAAAATATTTTAAAATTCTCACAGGAAGGCAGAAACAAGTATTATTTTCTAAACAAATTTAATACAAACATCAAAGATATCCTGAAGATAATAGAAATAAACAAAAAAATAAATTTTATAAAAAAATATGGGAAAATAAAAGGGCTCTTTGAAGCATTGGAGAAGAGATGTGATGGAATACTTATTATATTTGGCAGTTATGCAAAGGGAACAAATACCGAAAAATCAGATATTGATATTTTTGTCATGGGGGAGATAGAAGAGATAAGGGACCTGGAAAATTTATATAATATTGAGATAAATTTAATTAAATCATCAAGAAATAAATTCGATAAAAACGAAAATATAATAAAAGAGATAATCGAAAACCATATAATCCTTAAAGGCATAGGCGAATTTATAGAATTAACATGGTAACAATCAAATGGTGCTGCAATCAAAAAGACGGAATAAAATTGATAGAATCAAATATAAATTTAGCGGATAGTTATATAAAAATGGCTGAAAATGCCATCGGAACAATGTCTAGAGAAAGAGAATTTAATTCGTTATTTGCAATATCTGCCTGTTACTATTCAATGTATTATTCTCTTTATGCAATTTTAATGAGAATAGGAGTCAAATGCGAGATTCATTCCTGCACATTGGAATTTATGAGGTCTTTTCTGGATAAATTTTATACTAAAGAAGAAATAAATATTATAAGCAAAGCATTCAGCGCTAGAAATACAGCACAATATTACGCAGACAAAATAATAGATGAAAAAACAAAGAGTTTAATTTTTTCGCAAGCTCCTTTCTTCTTAAATAAATCTAAAGAAATTCTCTCAAAATTAAATGAAAATCAGATAAATCTTATAAGAAAAAAGATTGGTGAAGCAATTAAATGACAATTATATCAACAACAAACATAGAACAAGCCAAAAATCTCATAAAAAACTCAAAAGAAAAACCACTTATAGTGAGAGCTCAAAACGATGAGTTTAATCGCAGGATTTTGGAATATGGAAGATTTGACATTTTGCTTTCTCCAGAGTCAGGAAAAAGGCAGAGAACACTAAGAAGCATAGAGTCTGGACTAAATAGCACTCTTGCAAAAATTGCAACTAAAAACAAAATCTCAATAGGAATGGATATTGATGAGATAAAAAACCTTGAAAAAGAAGAGAAAGCAAAGAAAATAGAGAGGATAAGGCAGAACATCAAAATTTGCAGAAAGGCGAAAACAAAACTTGCTCTTCTCAATTGCAAAGATGAAAAAAATGCACACTCTTTTTTAATTTCTCTTGGAGCTTCAACCCAGCAAGCCAAAGAAGCATTAACCTTTTAATACCTCGAGAAGTAAGATAAACATATGAAACAGGACAAGCAAAAGAGCGAAAACAAGATTGAGATAAATGAGCTAATAGAAAAACTTTCCCCATTGGAGATAAAGATAATCCCTTATTTAAAAGAACCTGTTGAAAAAATAGCTAAAAAAACAGGTCTTGATTCTGTCTCGGTCCTAAGAGCATTACGATTTCTGGAAAACAAGAACATAATAAAGCTTAAAACAATTTCAAAAACAATTGTAGAACTTGGTGTAAATGGAGTATATTACAAAAAAAATTCACTGCCAGAAAGAAAAGTTCTGGCAATTTTAGAGCAAAATAACCACCTGCCCTTGGAAGAAGCAAAGAAACTGTCAAAACTATCTGAAAATGAGTTCAAAGTTTCTCTTGGAGTTCTAAAAAACAAAGCACTAATAACATTATTTGGCGGAAAAATCTCGCTTAATGCAACAAGAGAAGAACTTTCTAAAAAATCGCTAGAGGAGCAACTCTTAGACCTCCTCCCAATAGAAAAAAACAAGCTCTCCCCAGAGCTTAATTATGCATTGGACAATCTCAGAAAAAGAAAAAATATTGTAGAAATAAAAGATAAATCAATCATAGAACTAGAACTTACACCAACTGGAAGAGAAATTGCGGGAAAAGAGATAAAATCAGACTTTCTAGAGGAAGTTACTCCAGAAATAATAAGAGATTGGACAAGAGGCAAAAAATTTAGAAGGTATGATATTTTGGCTCCTGTTCCCCAGATTAATGGCGGCAAAAAACATTTTGTAAATCAAGCTATAAATTATGGAAAGAAAATCTGGCTTGAGCTCGGATTCAAAGAGATGACAGGTCCTAAGATAGTTAGCTCATTCTGGAATTTTGATGCCCTATTTACAGCACAAGATCACCCGGTAAGAGAAATCCATGACACATTCTTTATAAAAGATGTAGAAGGCAATCTTCCAGCTAACAAAGAATTAATAAAAAGAGTAAAGGAAGCTCATGAATCTGGAGTCGGAAAAAGCAGGGGTTGGCACTATTCTTGGAATGAAAATGCAGCAAAGAAGGTCTTGATTAGAACACACACAACAGCTCTCTCTGCAATAACTCTCTCAAAGCTAAAAAAAGAGGATTTACCGGCAAAATATTTTGCGATAGGCAAATGTTTCAGAAACGAGACGGTTGATTGGAAGCACGGCTTTGAGTTTAACCAAACAGAGGGGATAGTAATTGACCCAAACGCAAACCTCATGCATTTAATTGGTTATTTAAAGGAATTCGCAAGAAAAATGGGATTCGATAAGATAAAAATTCAGCCCTCGTACTTCCCTTACACCGAGCCAAGTCTTGAAGGTTTGGTCTGGAACGAAGAAAGAAAAGAATGGGTAGAAGTTCTTGCAGCAGGCATTTTCCGCCCAGAAGTAACAATCCCTCTTCTTGGCACAGCAATCCCTGTTTTGGCGTGGGGTCCCGGTTTTGACAGATTAATGATGGCTGCCTATCAAATAGCAGATATGAGAGAATTATATTCAAACAACATTAAAAAATTAAGAAACGAACCAATCTGGAAAAAATAAAATGGCTACAATAAAAATATCAAAAGAAGAGTTGAAAAAACACATTAAACTGGATGACAGCATAATAGAGAAGATAAATATGTTCGGAACTCCAATAGAATCTATAAATGATGAGAGAATAGAACTTGAGATAATGCCAAACCGCCCAGACCTTCTCTCACCACAAGGGTTTATCAGAGCATTTAAGGCATTTATGGGAAAAGAGACAGGATTGAAAAAATATAGAGTCCACTCTCCTGAAAAAGACTTCAAGGTTAAGATATCAGATTCTGTTTCCGAAGTCAGACCATATACTGCATGTGCAATAGTCAAAAAACTCAAGCTGGATGATGAAAAGATAAGAAACTTAATAGAATTGCAGGAAAAATTACACACAACAGTTGGAAGAAACAGAAAGAAGGCAGCAATAGGAATTTACCCTCTTGAAAAAATAACTCTGCCCATAAGTTATGAAGCAAGAAAACCTGGCGAGATAAGATTTATCCCTCTTGAGGCTGAAAAGGAGATGACTGGCTCACAAATTCTTCAGCAGCACCCAACAGGAAAGGAGTTTGCAAAGCTTCTTGAAAATTACTCTACATTCCCAATCTTTGTTGATGCAAAAGGAAAAGTGCTTTCAATGCCGCCAATAATAAATAGCAATGAGATTGGCAAAGTTATTGAAACAACAAAAGAAGTTTTTATAGAATGTTCAGGTTCAACTCTTGAAGTTCTAAAGAAAATACTAAATATAATTGTAACAACGTTAGCTGAGATGGGTGGAGAAATTTACGCAATGGATTTGGAGTATGAGAAGAATAAAATAACAACTCCAGACCTAAAACCGGAAAAGCTGACCCTCTCTCTCGATAATACAAATAAATTATTAGGGTTGAGATTAAAAGAAAAAGATGTTGAAAAACTCCTTCCAAGAATGGGTTATGAATACTCAAAAGGAAAGGTGTTAGTTCCAGTCTGGAGAACAGATATTTTGCACGAAGTTGATATAATAGAAGATATAGCAATTGCATATGGATATGAAAATCTGGTTCCGGAGATGCCAGAAGTAGCAACAACAGGCGAGGAATCAAAAGAAAGCAAAATAAGCTCAAAGCTCTCCGAACTTTTAGTAGGGCTTGGATTAATAGAAACCTCTTCCTATCATCTAATAAAAGCGGACGAAGCTGAAAGAGCAAAACTTGAAGAAAATGAGAAGATAGAATTGGAAAATTCAAAAACAGAATATAAGATGCTTAGGCCAAATCTTCTAATTCCAGCACTAAGAACATTCGCAGAAAACAAAGACAATGAATATCCACAAAGAATCTTTGAGATAGGAACAACTTTTAGGAAAAACAAGATGAACAGCGCAGAAACAGGAATAAAAGAATCTGAACATCTAATTATTGCAACATCTCCCAGCAATTTCACAGACATGAAACAGATTTTAGATTACCTTACAAGAATGATTGACATCAAATACGAACTAAAAGAAGCAAAACACGAGCATTTGATAGAAGGAAGAACTGGAACAATCCTAATATATAACAAGCCAATAGGTTATATTGGAGAAGTCCACCCAGAATTTTTAAGAGAGTGGAATATTAAGATGCCCCTCTCAATAATAGAGATCTCGTTAGATGAAATCTTCAACAAATTCAAAGCATAACTACCCAAAATAACTCTTTTCCTTTGAAACAGAAGAAACTGGCTTCTGCATGTTTTTGATTATCCCCTTGAACGAGGGCTTAATAGAGCTCCAATCTCTTACAATCTTTTTTATCATCTCTGCTTCTTCTTTCTCTGAATAATCCACCTCCAATTCAAGAGAGGCAAAAACCAAATCTGACAAAACAGAGTAAATTTTTTCTATCCCTTTTTTGTCCTCGGTTCCCATTGATTTAATATAAGCAAAATACATTCTTGGTGCATTCATAGGATTAAGCAAAACTTCAACAAAACCTAAAGAATTAACAATCTTAGTCATCATGTTCTTCCTTATCGTCCTCAGCAGAAGTTCTTCGCCTTTTCTTATATTTTCTATCTCAAAATCAGCATTAAGCTCCGCAAAGCCAGGAAGTTTATATAAACCCTCAAAAGCAGCATATCGTTTTTTTAGTTCTTCAACTTTCATTTAGATAGTTCTCCTAATCATTTTATATACTTAACTAAAATCACAAAATCCTTGTATTAACCATTGGCTGAAGCCCATGGTTTGCTCAGATTTATCTGAAAGGATTTTGGGAGACAGAGACAAACTATACAATCATCTATGACTTAAAAGTCATAGTTTGTGCTCTGTATTAAAAACAGGAAACAGAAACGCTTTTAAACAATAAAAGGGGCAAAGAGACATGAGAACACTTGAGAGATATACATTAGTTAGTTTAGATGGTTTCGTGAATTTTTTAAACAGAAATTCTAAAGATAAAAGCACATTTAGAATAAAAGAACTGTCAAGAACAGTGCCTGCAGAGAATTTTATTCTTCAGGGATTCATTGATACAATACCTGGAGAAAGAAGAACACTCAATGTATACAAAGATAGTCCAGAAGGAATATCAAACGTTGTGGCAGGAATTGATACAGAATATGGAGAGTTATTGGAAGAAACAGGGCATTACGAATCGCTAAACATTAGATTCCAAAACAATCTGCGTCTTGGCACTGGCCCCATAATACCTCGCTCAGAAGTTAGAATTAGTGTTATTGAAAAAACATTGTATGACCCAAAAAATTTTAGAGAATTGTCCCTGCATAAGATTAATAGAAAGGACAGTGTAAGAAAGCAGTGGGGATTCCTGAGCTTTTGGAGCAAGAAAACAAACTTGGAAGAAACACTACCAACAATGTTATTTCTTGAGCAGCAACAAGATCCTTCCTGGAGAAGAATAGCATAAAGATAATTTATTTTATCTTGCTTTTAAATTTTTTAACAAATTCCGCAAACTTTCCAGCTTTTATTGCTTTTCTTGCATTTTTCATCAATTCCTGCAAATAATATAAGTTATGATAACTGGCAATCCTAAGACCAGCCCCTTCCTCTTGTAATAAGAGATGTCTTATGTAAGCACGAGAATAATTCTTGCAAACAAAACATTCGCAGTTTATGTCAATTGGATTTTTATCTTCCTTGAACCTGGCAGATTTTATGTTAATTCTTCCTTTAGATGTAAAAATAGCCCCTCTTCTTGCGTTCTGTGTTGGAAATCGCGAATCAAAAATATCACACCCCCTTGATATTGCCTCAAGAAGTTCAAGAGGGTCTCCTGCCCCCATGAGATAAACTGCTTTATCTTCTGGAATAACAGATTTCGCGGTCTCAATCATCTTATATTCTTCTTCTTTTGGTTCCCCAAGAGCCAAACCGCCAATAGAATATCCATCAAAATCAAGAGAGATTATTTCTTTTGCAGATAACTCCCGCAAATCTTTATGAATTCCACCTTGTATTATTCCAAAAAGAAGCTGCCTCTTATTTTTGTCTGTTTCTTCTTGCATCTTATCGTGATAAGCTTTGCACCTTTTGGCCCATTCATAAGTTTTTCTTACTGCTTCTGCAATGTCTTCCCTTGAATCTGAAATCAGAGGCATTGAATCAAGGCACATAGCAACATCGCTCCCCAAACTCAATTGAATTTCAATATCTTTTTCAGGAGTTACAAATGTTTTTTCATTTGTATAAGGATTTCTAAAACAAACTCCCCCATCTTTTGAATTGATATAAAGGTGAGGAGAATACATCTGGAATCCGCCAGAATCTGTAAAAATAATTCCATTGAATGACATAAATTTTGCAATTCCGCCCATTTTCTGGATAAGTTCTACTCCAGGGCGAAGAAAAAGAACAAATGCGTTTGAGATAATAGCTTTTGCCCCCATATCGCAAAGATCGCCAGAAGAAATATGTTTAACAGCAGTCTTTGTGGCAACTGGCATAAAGAAAGGAGTCTCAATCTTTCCAGACTTTGTAGAGAGTATGCCAACTCGCGCCTTTGTCTTTTTATCCCTATATCTTATAGAGAATACTTTTTCAGAGTTCTTAACCATCTAAAACCCAAAAATAAGCCATATAAAAAACCTATCCTTTATTAATACAGAAACCTTGCAAGCAGCATTATGAAAGAAAGTAAAGGAGGAATTATAGAAAGGGAGTATGAACTGATTAAAAAAGAGCTTAAGCTCCTGTCAGGCTTTGGCTATCCAAAACTTGCAGGCTTAATAATAGTAATTACTATATCATATTTTATTTTCAGCAATCCAATAGTTGTGGAATACATTCAATCTTTCAATAATTGGGGTTACCTTGGTGCAGTTGTAGGGGGATTGTTCTTTACATTTGGGTTTACGACTCCTTTTGCAATAGGTTTTTTTATCGCACTTAATCCGGAGAATATATGGCTGGCTGCAATAATCGGGGGATTCGGCGCAATGGTTGGGGATTTATTCATATTCAAGATAATAAAATTCTCTTTCATGGATGAATTTCAAAGACTAGAGAAAACAAAAACCATGAAAAAGATCTCAAAACTAATCGAAGATACTCTTGGGCATAAAATAAAAGTTTATTTAATGTATGCAGTTGCAGGCCTTATTATAGCTTCGCCCCTGCCAGATGAAGCTGGAATAATTCTTCTTGCAGGACTTACCAAAATAAAAGCAAGCATTTTGGCCCCAATCTCTCTTGCAATGAATACATTGGGGATACTTATTCTCCTCTTGATATAAAAAGCCTCTGCCGAGAATCGAACTCGGGACCTTTTCCTTACCAAGGAAACATTCCAACCACTGAACTACAGAGGCACAACCAAATCACACAAAAACCCTATAAAAATATAACTAAGGCAGCCAGTTCATATTTATAACAGCGCCTGTGACTGTTTTTGTGTTCTCAAAGATTTTAAAGAACCATCCATAATAACTTTTCATAAAACTATTAA
Organism: Candidatus Woesearchaeota archaeon; assembly: GCA_964481185.1. Lineage (GTDB taxonomy): Archaea > Nanobdellota > Nanobdellia > Pacearchaeales > GW2011-AR1 > JAOAJC01. The sequence continues at coordinate 8,134 of CAYZSY010000020.1, forward strand.
ATTCTGCAGAATTCCCAATATGAAAATTATTGTTGCTTATGACCATAAAAGCACCTGCGAGAAGAAACACAACCAAGAATATAACAACCTTCATATTTTTTCTAAGGAACAACACTAGAATTAATTCCCCAGTTCTGCTTTACAGCATATCCTCCTACTCCGCCGATATTGTTAAACAAGCTTCCAAGCCAGCTGAAATAAGTTTTTCCTAGACCCAATAACTCATCATAACTAGAGACGTTTATGCCGCTGCTAAGCCAGACATATATTATAGACCCAATAAACACCACAACTATCGCTGCAAGGGCCTTGTAAAATAAATGGTGCCTTATTTCCTTAATTTTCGTAAATATAATTAGCGCAACGAGCAAAACAAAACCGACCAATATAAGATTCATTATCTACCTCTTATTCAATCAAGCTCTCCCGTATATAAAAAGCTTTCCAGGATGTCAAAATTGCAAATGTTTAAAAGAAATCCAAATTATTCATAATTATAGCCCCATGGTCTAGCGGTCAATGACTCGGCCCTCTGGAGGCCGAAGCCCAGGTTCGAATCCTGGTGGGGCTATAAATACTAATCAGCGCAACAGCCAATTCTGTCATTTCTTGGCAGAGTGCCTTCTTCATATCTCCTGCTGAATTCTGCCACCTCTCTAGGACAGATAAATGTGAAATCCAATGGATAAAAATACAAAACAACCCACTTGCCTTTATAATCAGATAAAGAATACTCTTTAATTTCTTCATTCAAAACACCCTGCAGCTTAAAATCTGGCGAATGCTCTCTCACTTTAACCATTTTAAAACCTCAAAGAACTGACTTAAAAAGAACAAGCATAAAAAATATATATACTTTTTGGTATATTAAACTCAAGATGCTCTCTTTACACCATTGCCACCAAGATGCAAGGTATTGTATTTATGAGCAGTTGCTATCAGATTAGCCCTAGCTTTTGGAGTCACCGCTACGCAACTTATTTTTCCATCAAGACCGAGCCAAGCCCCTACAATAAGAGAACCCTTTTTATCAACAGAAGCAAACCTTATTGTTCCATAACCAAAAACATTATTACCATAAGTTATATCATCTAATTTATATTTATGATTGGAAAAACGACTTATCTCTCCACTATCTCTGTTATAATAAAAATTACCTGCAAAACATAGGCTTCTATTCCAACAACCTGCATTTCCATTCACACTCTCTCCACATAATTCTGCTTCCATAGATTCCCTTATTTTATCAAGATTCTTCTCTACAACTGCCTCATCAAACTCTCTCGGAGCCGCTACCCTTGCCTCTAGGTTTTCAAGTTCATAAAAAGGCGAACTTCCATTATATATCCAACGTTCATTTCTGTTAATAGCTGCCATGTTACTACTAGATAGTTAGTATATATAAATCTTTCGTCCAATGTCAGCACTATCTAAATAATGGACATTTATCTGCGAGAAACAAATGCTCGATACCTGTAGATAAACTTATAAATTAAAAAACCATGATAAAAACATGGCAGAAAAAGAAATAGGAGGCGTATCATCTTTCTTTAGCCACGTGGAAGTCGCGGCAATAAAGCTAGTTGGTAAGCTAAAAGTTGGAGACAGGATTCACATAAAAGGCCATACAACTGATTTTGAACAGCTAGTTGATAGCATGCAAATTGACAGAAAAGATGTAAAAGAAGCAAAAAAAGGAGACGAAATAGGAATAAAAGTTAATGACAGAGTAAGACCAAACGACAAAGTATTTCTTATTGCATAATCAAAGAAAGATGAAAGACAAAAACGCAGGCAAAAAGAGGGGCAATTTAGGTCCAAAACAAATATCCCTAATCCTGATTTTAATATTGGAAATTATGCTTGTTTTTGCAGTTTTAGATTACTTCGCGCACGCTCTAATTAATTTATCTCAAGTTCCAACATATTATTTTGGAGATGAAGCAATTTACGGAACAATATTGGGATTTTTTGTTTATCTGATAATAAGAAAAAACAGAATTTTACCTAAAAGTATTGTCTTTTCCGCAGTTATGGCTTTAGCTATTCAGGCAGCCTACATCATTCTCGGATATTCCTTAAACTTTGTCATTGCATTCTTTGTTATTGATTTTGCCCTTCTTTTACTAGTCTCTTATTTTGGATTTAAAATCAAGAAAATGTAATTACATACAAAATATTTTAAACTCTGGTCTCAAGGTAAATATATGGAAAACAAAAATGTAGGATGGTTAATTTTGGGAATCTCGGCAATTATAATAGGAATCATATTCCTTTTTAAATCCGCCTTGGAACAGATTAGCGCATCCAGCTGTTCTATGGAGGCTGCTCTCTGCCCAATGAATAAAACAATTGATCAGCAGGCCGACAAAAAAAACGAAGAAAAAGACGACGATATTGAGCTGGACGCGCTGGAAGATGAGGCAGGCGCTGTCGAAAAAATAAAGAAAGTAAAAGAGGAGCTTAGGGAATGCAGAAAAAAGGCCGCGGAATTTCTGGACGGATGGCAGAGGGCCAAAGCCGAT
>CAYZSY010000021.1:0-487 GCA_964481185.1 Candidatus Woesearchaeota archaeon
AGTCAATGATATTAATTCTAATGGCAAAATGGGATTTTTAAATCTTTTTACTTGCGAGAGTGTTAAGTTTCCGAGTGGTTAATTAGCTGTTAAGTGTCGGGTGGTGGCGGGATTGTCAAGTTTGCGGGAGATAGAATTGCTGTCAAGTAAGGGAGCTATTTGAAATATTGAAAATAAAGTGTTAGTCCTGATAAAATAAGAGTTCCAATTGCCAAAGCCCACGTAGCCCAAACAAGTCTTTTAGTTGTTCTTTCAGTCTTATAGGCGTTGTATAAGTGGAGTGTTTTTTCATCCCAAGAGTTCCAAACGAGAACATTCATATCACCATCCTTTATTTCCGTTGTTCCTTTAACAGGGCTTTTATTTTGCCTTTTAGCACTTTCTATAACATACCTAGCATATATCCTATTATAATCTTCAAGCCATTTTCTGAAACTCATAAATTCTGATACATAATGAATCTTATAAACCTTGGGAGAAAACAAAG
>CAYZSY010000021.1:506-10010 GCA_964481185.1 Candidatus Woesearchaeota archaeon
TGATTTTTTGGCAGCCTCAAAAGAGTTCCCTGCACAAAAAGTCATCTAGTTATTGTGCAAAGCCTACTTGCCAGATACCATTAAATGTTGATAGAGGTATCTTCGCATTTTCTCAAATGCTTTTTTTTCTAAATATCGCACACCCTCTTTTGAGATTCTCATTTTTTTACTGACAGAAGCCAGAGTCATTCTTTTATTGTTATGGTTCCAGTTATTTTTCAAGCCAGATTTAAGTGTGTTTAAATATCGCATATAAATCGCTTGTTGTTCGTGTGGTGTTAAATAATCCATGCCAGACCGAACAAGCTCAATAATATCTTCTGCTTCATATTTTTTAGTTGGTTTGTCTTGATTCGATTCTCCATTAATCATTAAGCTATCCAGACCATATCCTCTATTATAACGATCATCTTTATCATACGAGTTTGATGGTAGAAAAATAATTTCGCGATTAAGTGTTGTCGAGATGGATTGATATCTTGATATTGAAATATTGCACTCTCTTGAAATTTCTTCTGACGTGGGTTCCCTCTTTAATTTTTTCTCAAGACCCTCTTTTGCTCTGCGCCACTCATTCGCCTCTTCAAACATATTTTTAGGTATTCGAACAAGCCAGCTGTCTTTGTACATTGCATTGAGAATTCCACCACGTATGTTGCTGTACATATATGTAGCTATATTGCCTTTTTTAGGGTCATATCTTCGAATAGCTCCGAGCACTTCTAAAATGCCGCTCTGCACAAGGTCTTCTAATTCAATATACCTATTTTGAAATTTTTCAGCTATAGAATATACTAACGGCGTAATAGCAAGAACAAACTTGTCGCGCGCAGCCAAATCTCCTTGTTTTGCCCTGAAAGCAAGATATCTGAATTCCTCTGATTTAAAGTCCATAAGGTAATTTTACTTTGAATCTATTTAAATTTGTAGCTACAAATTTAATTTGAGAGAGATTGTCTATTTGAAGAAAATCTTGATTATGTCTGCAATTATAAATCCGACTGCCCCGATTGCAAGAATTCCCAAAGCAGAAACCTTAGCAACCATCTTGAACTCCTCATTAGTAGGTTTTCTTAGCAAATTCCATACTCTGACACATTGCAGGTAAAATGAAGTAAGCTTTTCCTTTATATTCCAGCCCATGCAGATTAAACAAGAAATCTCTTTTTAAATTATTCTCCTATCTAAGTTTGAATCTCTTTTCTACAATAGAAAACTTTATATAGTTAATATATAGTTAACTATATATGGCACAAACAACAATAATATTAGATAAAGAAACTGTAAATCTTTTAAAGGAAACAAAAGAATATCCTAGAGAAACTTATAATGAATTATTAAAAAAAATGATAAAGATATTCCTTGAAGCGAAAAAGAGAAGCCAATACGATGAGTTCCTGCATGCAATACAACAGCCAAAAATGCGGGAATTATGGGACAACAAAGAGGACGAGGCATGGGAAAATGCATAAGTTAGGAGAAGTTGTTCTTGCAGAAATTCAATTTGCAGATTCTCTAGATATTAAAACAAGGCCCGCAACAGTGCTTTTTGAAGAGTATGGAAATATTGTTGTGGCGGGAATAACAAGTAATCTTAAAATGGGGGGAATTTTATTGACAAAAAAGGAAGGAGCAATAAAAGAAAGCGTCATTAAGCTGAATTATATTTTCACAATTTCGGAAAAAATGGTCAAGAAAGTTCTGTTTTCTTTATCAAATGAAAAGAAAAAAATTATTGTAAATGAGATTATCAAGAAGCTGTCAATATAGCTAAATCATTATTTTTTATTAACCTATCAAGTTAAAATGAGAATAGATTTTGATCTAACTTCCTTCTTTCACAAAATCAATTCCCAGCTCTTCTTCAAGCTCGTCTGTTTGGGTTTTTGTCAGTTCAGTTGAAATTCCCATTATCTGCGAGCTCTTAACTCCTGTAACAATCAGAAGAACTTTCATGCTTTTTTCCATATCAGCAGCAATCTGTGCCCCTGAAATTATCTTTGCATCAGCTGCAACCTTCTCTCCAAGAATTTCCATTACTTGTTTATATTCATCAAGAGACATGTCTGGTCCGCCAATTATATTTACAAGCGCCCCCTTTGCATTGGTTATATCAACATCAAGAAGAGGATTTTTTATTGCTCTTTCTATTGCCTCTTTTGCTCTCTCTTTTGAGTCAGACTCTCCTATGCCTATTAAAGAAACTCCTCCGTCGCACATAACTGATTTTACATCAGCAAAATCAAGATTGACAAGCCCTGCTTTTGTTATAAGTTCTGTAATTCCTTTAACAGAATTTGTAAGAATTTCATCTGCAACTTTAAATGCAGTATGTATTGGCAGTTCAGGAGCAATTTCAAGAAGCTTGTCATTCGGAATAACAATTAAAGTGTCTGTGCACGCAGATAATTTCTCAAGTCCGGATTGCGCATTCTCAAGTCTTTTCTGCCCCTCAACTGTAAAAGGCAAAGTAACAATTCCTATTGTGAGTGCCCCGGCTTTTTTTGCCAAATCTGCAACAACAGGCGCAGCCCCTGTCCCAGTTCCACCGCCTAATCCGCAGGTTATGAAAACCATGTCTATCTCACCTAATCTTTTCTTTATTTCCTGCTCTGATTCTTTTGCCGCCTGCTCTCCGACTTTGGGATTGCTCCCTGCTCCAAGCCCATGAGTTAATTCTCTCCCAATCAAAATTTTATGGTCTGCGTTTGTATATAACAAATCCTGTGCATCTGTATTCACAGCAATAATCTCGCATCCCTTTATTCCTATTTCTTTCATTCTTGAAACAGAATTTCCTCCTCCTCCGCCGCATCCAACAACTTTTACCCGCGCAGAATGCGTTTGAATAATAGATTCAAGCTCCTTGTCAGCTTCGTTTGATGCAACACCTGCCTTTTCAAATATTTCAGCCATTGCATGAAACAAGTTTAGGGCATTTATAAGGATTATTGTAATCTTTTTAAAATAAAATAATAATGTTTAAGCTTTTTTCTCTTCCGTCTTATCTTCCTTTTGTTCTGCTTTCTCTTCCTCTATCTCAAATTTTAACTCTTTGCCCACAAGCTCCTTGAATTTTTCTTTTAGAGCATCAACAATTTTTTCCATGAACTTTGGTCCTTTCATGACAATCTCATTCCCCTTCAATTCAAAATCAGGAACAAACCTCAACATTGATTCAAATACAGTTTTTGCTTTTTCTTTCCCATCTTGAATTTTTCTCACAATTTTAAACTTGTAAACAAGCTCTTTTCCAGCAAGAGGATTGTTAAAATCAGCCATAACTCTTGCTCCGGAAACAGTTATTATTCTGACAAGATTCTCGTCCATTGCAAGAATCATTCCAGGATAAGGGTTTATTTTTTTCTCTCTAAATATTTTTAATGGGATTGTCTTGACAAGCTCTTTTCTCCTCTCTCCAAATCCATCTTTTGCAGGAACTTTAATCTCATAATCTTTTCCTATCTCTTTGCCCTCAAGCGCCCTGTCAAATCCGGACACAACCATGCTCTCTCCAACAATAACTATAGTCTCTTTTGGCTTGGCATCTTTGGAAATCTTCTTCAAGTCTTCATCTATATTTGAATCAAATACATTCCCGTTTGAATAACCACTAAATTTTATTTCTACGAAGTCTTTCTTATTTATAATTTCCATGCTCTCTCCTTGAAAGCAAGCTTTATAAATATACTTTTTTTCTAACGCTTATGGTCTTAAAATTAATAGATGCTCATGGTGCAAAGCCAGGAACCACAATAATGATTGAGGGCGAGACATATACAGTCAGGTCAAATGATATTAGCAAGTCAGGAAAGCACGGAGCGTCCAAATGCAGAATAGAAGCAGTTAACATAATTACAGGAAATAAGAAAGTTCTTGCCTGCCCGGGTGCAGAGAGGTTTGAAGTTCCAATGATTGAAAAAAAGAAAGCCCAGATTTTATCTCTGGCAGGAGATAAAGCATCAGTAATGGACTTGGAATCATACGAGACTATAGAAATTCCATATTTGCAGGAGTTAAAAGACAAATTATTGCCGGAGAAACAGGTAGAATATTGGGATATTGAGGGAAAGAAGATAATAATGAGAGTATTATAAATATGGCTACAAAAATTCTAGTTGCACAGACAAGAATGTTTCAGAATGTATTTGTTTGCAGAGACTGCAACAAGAAAATAAGAACCCAGATGGTTAGAGTTTTAGCTGGGAAAATAAAATGCCCAAGATGCTCAGGCCATAATTTCAGACCTGTAAGGAAAAAATAATTTTATGAGTTTCATTTCGTACGATGTTGCCTTTTTGGTTGCATTTACACTATTTGTTGTAGCCTTCTTGTATAGTCGCAGACATAACCTAAAAAGAGAAGGGCTCCTCTATCTTTATAGGACAAAAGTCGGGATAAAATTTATAGAATGGACAAATAAGAAATACGGAAAAATTCTAAGCAAACTGCAATATTTGATTATCGCTTCTGGCTATCTTCTGATGTTTTTCGGTCTCTGGTTTATAATAAAAGCAACATATCTTTACATTGCTTCTCCTTATTTAGCAAAGGCGTTGAAAATTCCGATAATAACTCCTCTTGTGCCTTATCTTCCGGAGATATTTAAGATAAATTTCCTTCCCCCATTTTATTTTACATATTGGATAATAATTATAGCAATTATTGCTGTTCCTCACGAGTTCTCTCACGGAATTTTTGCAAGACTGAATAAAATAAGAATTCTCTCAACCGGATTCGGCTTTTTAGGCCCGTTCCTTGCAGCTTTTGTTGAGCAGGATGATAAGCAGATGCAGAAAGCAAAGAAATTTTCTCAACTCTCAATCCTTGCCGCAGGCACGTTTGCAAATCTTTTGATGACTGTTCTATTTGGTCTGATTTTCCTGCTATTTTTCCTTGGCATATTTAGTCCGGCAGGAGTTATATTTAGCACCTATTCTATGGAGGCATTAAACGTTTCAGAAATTACATCTATTAATCAAAACTATCTTGACAATTCTACTTTTGTTGAAATTGAAGCAAATAATAAAACATATTTTGCAGGCAGTCAGATGCTAAATGACTCTCTTTCAAATGAAGAACAGTACATTATAGTTTTTGACGACTCTCCAGCTTTTAAAGCAGGCCTCTCTGGAGCAATTACAGAAATTAGTGGCAATAAAATAAGAAGTTATCAAGACATAAATTCAACATTAAACTCTCTAAATCCTGGAGAAAACATAACAATTAAGACAATAGCGACTGACAAGACAATAAAAGATTATAAGATTACCCTAGCAGAGAGAGACGGAAAGGCATTCTTGGGAATAGGGTTCCAATATCAAAAACGCACCGGCATGTTCTCATTTTTATACAGCTTATTTGAAAAAATAAAAGATCCATTTGTGTACTATCAATCAGGATTGGGCGACCTTGGAATTTTCATATTTGATTTGCTCTGGTGGATAGTTTTGATTAGTTTGAGTGTAGCTCTTGTTAATATGCTTCCTCTTGGCATTTTTGACGGGGGCAGATTCTTCTTCCTGACTATCTGGGGAATAACAGGAAACAAGAAGTTTGCAGAGAATGCATTTAAAATTTCAACTTGGTTCTTGGTTGGCTTAATTGCTCTTACACTTGTTAAATGGATAACTGTTTTTTTCTGATTTAGTCTTTTAGAGAAATATTTTAATTTACAAACTCAAGACCTTCTTTCGTAAACACAACTAATCTTATCCCAACAGGCATGCTTAACAATGCAGATATTAGAGCCATGTGCTCCTTTCCGCTTCCTGATGCAAGAGACAATGCGACTTCAAGTTCTCCAAGTTTTCCATTGAGTTTTTCCATTATATCTTTTTTTAATTCAACAAGAGTCCTCTCCGAGTTTACACTTACACTCTCGCACTCTTTTGAAGAGCTAAATCCATCAGAATTTTTGTTTTTTACAAGGATTACTTTTTCCCATTCTCCTCTGTTAATAAGTGCATTTACCTGTCCCCAGTTCTCTTTGTCATTTCCCAAAAATGCAATTAATTCCATGAAAAGAGAGAAAGAATTAGATTTATAATGATTATTATAATATAATATATATGGTCCGCGATGTTCCATTGAACGAAATAACTCTTAGAAAATATGAAAAGCCATATGACTCTCCAAAAAGAGAGATAGTAAGAAAAGTCTGCCTTTCCCTTGGTCTCTTGCAGCCAGGAGATTCAAGAGACATTATTGTTGACATTCTTCTCGTTCTTGACGAGGCAAGAAAGCAAAAAATAATGCTTTCATCATTTGAAATAAGAGATAAAGTAGATGCACTAAGAAAACAAAATTCTCTTGAGATTAAGGGTCTTGCAGAGAGCAATATTCGCCGTCAATTGAAGAGATTAAGGGATGCAATGATAGCAGAAAAATTTGAGAATAAATATCGCCTTTCAGAGTTTCTCACAATTTCTGAAATATTTACAGCCAAAATAGAAAAATTCCTTGTCCCCCAGATAATTGAGCGTGCCAAAGAGTATTTAGCCAAGCTTGACTCTATGTGATAAACCAAAAATATTTCCAAAGGAAATATTTTTATGCGAGATTTCGCAAGAAATGAGCATTAAAGATTTCAAGAGAAATCTTTTTAAACCCCATTTTATCATTATCATCATCTGCTTCTCATAACTTATGGAGTAGCGGAGCATAACAATATATAACAAAATGATTTTTATCATCAAAGTAACAACAAACAAAGAAGAAAGGGCTTTGGAATTAGTTAGCGAGAGAGCTGAAAAAAAAGCATTAGATGTTTTCTCTGTTATTCGCCCTCATGGATTAAGGGGATATATTATTCTTGAATCTGCAGACAGAGAATCAGCAGAAGAAGCTGTATTTAATCTTCCATATATTAAAGGGATTATAGGAAAGACTCTGACTTACGACGAGATAAAAACAATGCTTGAGCCAAAAGCAGAGGACTTTAAGATAGAAGTAGGGGATATAATAGAAATTATTGGACATACATTCAAGGGTGAAAAAGCAAAAGTAACAAGAGTAGACAAGACAAAAGGAGAAGTAGTTGTTTCTCTTCTTGGTGCATCTGTCCCAATACCAGTAACTATAAAAATGGATAATATAAAAGTTATAAGACGTGAAGAAGGAAGGGATAAAGAACAAGAAACTGAATCCGAAACTTTTAGGGATAAAGAATAATGACTCAGGTTAAATTAATCGTTGACGGCGGAAAAATGGCTCCAGGTCCAGCTGTTGCTCAGCAGTTAGGTCCAATGGGAATTAATATTGGCAAGGTTATATCTGATGTAAACGAAGCAACAAAAGGATTTTTAGGAATGAAAGTTCCAGTTGAGTTGGATGTTGACCCAAAAACCAAAACATACAAGATAAAAGTTTCTTCTCCTCCGGTTGCAGAATTAATCAAGAAAGAAATTTCAGCAGAAAAAGGTTCTGGCGAGGCAGAAAAGTTTAAAGTCGGCAATATCTCATTTGAGAGAATTGTAAGCATTGCAAAGACAAAGATGCCTAATCTTCTTGCAAAAGACTTGCGTTCAGCAATAAGACTGATTGTAGGAACTTGCGTCTCTCTTGGAGTATTAATTGACAGCAAGAATGCAAAGGAAGTTGAAAAAGATATTCTCTCTGGTGTTTATGATAAAGAAATAAAAGAAGAAATAACAGAGCCAACAGCAGAAAAGAAAAAGAAACTAGCAGAATTTTTTGATATTCTTAAAGCCAAGCAGGAGAAAGAGAAGAAAGCTCTTGAAGAGGCAAAGGCTGCAGAGGAAGCTGCGAAGGCAGCGGCAGCGACAGCAGCACCGGTAGCAGGAGCTCCAGCGACCCCGGGCGCACCAGCAACAGCAGGCGCAAAACCAGGAGCCACTCCAACCTCAACGGGAGCAGCGCCTGCAAAAGCAGAGACAAAGAAAGAAGAGAAGCCCAAGAAGAAGTAGGCTTAAAAACTCCCCTTTGGTCTTTTATGCATTGGGGATGTGGTGCAACCTGGTAACATTAATTTTAAAGTGGTAATAAACATATTTAATCACATTTAAATTTTAGAAATTTGATGAATAAAAGATACAAAATAACAAAAGAGTTTAGGGAAGCGATCAAAAACTCTGGTTTAAGTATAAACGAATTAAGTAAAAAATTAAATTTTGAAGTTAAGAATATAACATCTAGAAATGATACTATCAGAGAAGACAATCTAGAAAAATTGAAACAATACATAAATCTTCCAACAATTAAAGAAACAAAAATTAACTACATTAAGAATTTAGGATACACTTTTATAGATCGGAGTAAAAAACTAAGGGAAAACAAATTTCTGGCAGAATTGATTGGAATAGTCTTAGGCGATGGAAACTTATGTAGAAATAGAATTCATATTTCTTTTGATAAAAGAGCTAAACATTATATTGATTATGTGTCAAAATTATTTTACAGAGTTACTGGCATAAAATTAAAATACAATCAGATAGCTGGCACAAACCAATCATATCTTTATTGTTATAATCAGAATTTATCAGAGAATTTTGTGAAATGCGGCCTACAAAGAGGAGATAAAATAGTCAATCAGGCAAGAATACCTCTGTGGGTGATGAAGAAAAAAGAGTATATGTCTAAAACGATTAGAGGTCTAATAGACACAGATGGTTGCATATATAAATGTAAGAGAGAAAAGCAGATTTATGTTAAATTTACAAATTTTAATAATTCTCTTTTAAAAGATTTTAAAACATGCACAAATTTATTGGGATACTCATTTGCAAAATCAAACAAACACAATCTTTGTCTATATAGAAAACAGGAGGTAGTAAGGTTTATTAAATATATTCAGCCTTGCAAAGCAATCGGGGTCGTAGTATAGCTTGGTAGTATCCGAGGTTTGGGACAATATGTTTCGCAAAAAACTTCGTGACCTGGGTTCAAATCCCAGCGACCCCATTCAACCCTTCTCTCTAAAATTAGATTCTATATAATTCATAAGAGAACTTCCAGATAGGGGCATGCTTAAAGAACTCTGGCGGACATAAAACTCTTCGTCCTTGCCATGCTTGAGAAAAACCTCTTTGTCGCTTTTCTGGCATTCTATTTTCAGCACTTTTTTTCCATCAATTTCAACAACATGAGTTTTAATCAGCGGTAGAAATTCTGCGCCAATATGGTAATTAACAAACGGCGAGAGATACCTGTGCATAGCATCTTCATTCTGAAACTCGTCATTTTCAAGCCCAAGAAGCTCGCCTTTGTCAGAAACACCAACTAATAAAGTTCCGCCTGTAGAATTCAAATAAGCATTAATTGTTTTAAGAACAGAATGCTCCATGGCTTTGTCAATTTTTTTTGTATGGAGATTTGTTCTTAATGTTGACTTAAATTCAACATTTTTCCCCTCTCCTTCTTTTATTAATCTTGTAACATGGGCTTTGTAGTCTTCATTATTTTGCTTGACTCCGAATAGTTTTGGATTTCTCTCTGCAAAATCCTCAAGAAATGTACTGATTAAAACAGATTTTCCTTTCCTTA
>CAYZSY010000022.1:0-7618 GCA_964481185.1 Candidatus Woesearchaeota archaeon
GAAAGAAGCATAATGCTTGACACAACATTATAAATCAGGCATTATCTTTTCTTTTAAAATGGGCCCACGAGGAATCCTGAAGCTTTGTCAAAAGCGAAGGGACAGAGAATTCGCAAATTCTCTGGATGTTCAATTCCTAAAAATGGGCCCACGAGGAATTGAACCTCGGTCAGTCGGTTTCTCCAATTTTGTATCCTAGGAGAATCGTAGTTTTCTCTGATTTCCTGGGAAACTCTCTTTATCTAAAAGAGAGTAAGCCATCCGAAGCCGACTATTCTATCCACTAAACTATGGGCCCAAAACTATCAAATATCCTGATTTTTTAATCTTATTGATTAAGAACAATTTACAAAATCCTTGACATAATAAAATCTTTCAAAAATCACTTAGCAAACGTCTCGGCAACTAAAAGAGGAAATAAAATTGTCGCATCCCCAAATACCTTAACAGATTCTCCATCTGGAATAATCTTGCCCCACGAAACAGCCTCGTCAGGCAATGCTCCAGCATCGCTTCCATCAAATTCCTGCGCATTGTTAATATAAACAGCATAGTCCGCCCCATTTCTAAGCATATTTGCATTTAGAATGTGGTGCTTTATAACTCCAGAACCTAAAATTATCAACCCGGATTTTTTAAGGCTGATTGTTGTGTCGTTTAATTTCTTTGCATCTTCTGCAATATCAACAATAAAGTCAGGATGCTTGAACTTGAAGAAATATATATTGTCTCCAATTGCCCCATCTGTAAGTGCAGGGCAATAAATTCTTATTCTGTTTTTCCATGCCCAATAGCAGATGCTCTTCTCATCATTTATTTTCTCTCCTAATTTCCATGCAATATCAGAAGGAGTAACAATTGTCATAGTTTTCTTCTGTTCATTGTAAAGTTCTTCCAAGATGGGCTGAAAAAATTTCTCAAATTTTATATAAAGGGAATTAGAAGCAAATATATTTCCTATTCTGTTTATTCCCCTCCCCCTAAGCTCTTTCCCTGAAGCCCTAAAATCCCCAAGAACAAAATTGCCAAGGCACTTGATTATATCCTCCTCAATCCCCCCAGCAGTTGTCACAATAACATTAACTCTCTTATTTTTAACAAGATACCTGAATATATCCCTCAATCCAGAGCTTACCATATTAGAAGTATACCCAAGATAGATAAACGCCTTGTCAGCAATCATCTTTTTGGTTATCTCTATCGCCTTTGAAAGATGACTTGCCTGATATCCGCTGGAAGAAAAACTCTTGACAATCTCGGAATAATTAATCCCTTTATCAAAATCATACCCCTCTATCGAAGTTCCTCTTATCTCTTTCCCTTCCCTAAGAAGATTCTCTCTAGCTGTTTTCTCATTGCGGTCATTTATTTTATCTGATTTAATTTTTACCATATTATTAATAAGAAATTTAATAGAACATTGCAACTAAGTTTAAAGAACAGGTATTGCTAAGCTTCTAAGCAAATTTTCCAGTTGCATATAAAACAAAAAATTGCAACCTATTTAAACTATCTGTTTGTTAAATCAATGTTTCTAAAATGCTCTGGAATCTGTCTAAACCTTCAAGATGCTGTCTAATACAAATTTTATCTCTTTAATCTTCTTCCCATTCAACTTGCCTATCTTTTTTATTATTAAACTCTTTTCTAATTTTAGAATATTCTCAACTTTAATATTGCACAAACTAAATAACCTTCCCTCTTCAAGTTCGTTATTTGACAAGCTTAGTGTATACTTGCTTTTAGAAAGATTAGAAGTAATTCCGACAACAATTACGTCATCTGCATAATCGTTGAATTTGCTATTGCTTACGACCACAACTGGCCTAACTTTTCTTCCAGACTGGTCAGAAAAAGGAAAAGGAACTAGCAGCAAATCTCCTTGCGCAATCATAGATATTTACTCCAAACCTCTCCGTCTTTTTTATTTGCCCACATTTTTTCTAACGATTTCTCAGCTAAAATCATCCATCCGTATTTTTCTTTTTTACTTGTTTCAAGCTTTTCCATTATAAGGTTCCTTATAAACTCAGATTTTGATGGATAATTCTTTTTGCTTATAAAGAGTTCAAGCTCTTTTGCCTCATTCTCTGGCAATTTTACAGTTATCGTTTTCATAGTAATCCCTAGAGATTACTAATTTAAATATGTTTCGGTAGATGGTTTATTTTTATTTTATCTCTTCTTCAAAAATCTCGCTGAATTTATCCAAATCTTCCGTTCTTATTCTTGCTCCGACAGCATCATTATGTCCGCCTCCAGTCGCATTTTCAATCTTGCTCAAAATCTTTTTAAGAATCTTCTTGACATTCTTTCCTCGCATTGAAATATTTGTTATAGTCCCTTTTTTATAAGCAACAAGAATGTACTTGTCAGGATAATTATAAGACAATTCGTTTGATAAATCAGAGCTTATGCTCAAATCTCCAGAATAAATAAGATGAACAATCTTGCCACTTTCAGACTCTTTCGCCTCTTTTAGCAGTAAGAGATATTTCTTATTCACTTCCGCATATTTTTCCCTGAACGCTTTATTAAGTTCCATTTCGAGAAAAACATCGCTTGGCCCTTTGCATGAAATAAGAAAATTCTGCATCTCAACAACATGGTTTATTGAATCTTTTAATCCAAAATTCAAAGCCCTTGCTATTCTTCCTATTTCAGTCTTATAATAAACATCAAATGGTTCTTTAACCCCCTTCCCCCAAAATTCAGGATATCTCTTTCCAAACTCTTCTGAAAAATCAGGCATATAATGGTCTGCAATGCACCCCATTAAAGCAATCCATAAATCTTCCTTTCTTCCAGAAACTTGATAAGCAATATAGCTTGTTGGCTCACAGCTCTTTTTCTTTCCGCGATTTAAAGCAGGATTGTACAGATAAAAATTATTTGATTTTGACAAACTTTCCGGAACTTCAGAGGCATTCATATCATGGTGGTCAATCCAAACAACAGAAATCTGCATAGAATCAACTTCAGCAATAAACTCTTTTGAAATCACCGGCTTGTCCAAGATGAATATATAATCTGCCTTAAGCTGCTCGGCTTTTCTCAAATATTGCTCATTCAAATCAGGATAACTTCTTATTGCAACCCCATATCCTCTTCCAATAAACCTCCGAAGCAGAAGAAAAGCGCATAATCCATCAGCATCGTTATCATAATAAAAAACAGGGTTCTGTGCCTTTTCCAAATGTGTTCTAATTTCTTCAAGTTGTTTCTTAGCCAGCATAAATTAAACCACACAAATCACAATTAAAAACCTTCTTAAAATTAAATTAACAAATATCCTGTTCTCGCTCTCCACACTTTAGCAGTCCAGCCATTACAATAATCATTGCTGTCCCCATTATTGCAAGTGTTACTATCTGGATGGCAGCTATAAGCATCCGGACTACCCCATTGCACTAGCCCGTCACTTACAGTCTTATCCCTAAGCACTATGCCGCCGTTGGAATTCGACTCTGTTATTGTTAAGACGGTTCCAGTTGCCACAGGAGTTCCCACAGCCATATCATTCCCATAAACGTAAGGCGTATTAGCAAATCTGCAATAAGCACTGTCTCTTACATAGTCCCTATGCTCCTGAGTAAGAACATAATATATGACAGGAATTTTATTCACAATGCCAGAAACACTCAAATTACCATTGAGAGCTACATTATTTGCACTCAAATCTCCAAGAATTGTCGCGCTTCCAGAAGCAATCAAACCTCCCTCGGAAACAATCTCCCCACGAATCCTTGCAGCGCCATTAACATCTAATCTCGCCACAGGAGAAGAAATCCCTATTCCTACATTTCCACCACTATAATAAATGTTATTTCCAAATGTGGTCCACTGCGAGGCGCCTGCACCACCAGAAGAATCTCCGCTTATATTCTCCCACGAAGATATGCAAACATCATTAAGGCATAATTGATTGATAGACTGGCTCCAGTCAATCTCGTTAACTGAATGCCCGAAAACAGCAGGGTTTCCAGGAGAAGAATTATAGGCAATAACCCCAACAACCCCAATAATAACTAATCCAATTATGATAAAAGAAAAAAAGTATTTCTTATTGACGTTCACCTCTAATTTCATGAAATTCAGAGACAAAATACCTATATAAATATTGTTAGATTTTAGAGCAGGCATTATCTTCTTTACCGAGAGAAAATTAATAGCGAATACTACAAATATTTACAATCACCATAATATTTAAATAACCAAATAAAATTAATGGCATATGAATAAGTGGGGAGAAATCATTCTCGGTTTGGTATTAATAGTTGCATCAGTCCTTATAGCATCATATTTCCCAAGCTGGCTTTCTTCTGCACTTGTCGTCTTAAAAGGGGCAGTTCTATGGGGGGTCCTTGGAATCGGTCTTATCCTGCTTCTTCTCGGCATCTCTGAACTAAAAGGATAATTGCCATTCTGATTAAACAAGTCTTAGCTTTCTTACATATTCCATCTAACAAGGCATCTGCGCTTACATCGCCAGCCAATATATAAAATACAAACCCTTCTATTTAACAACATTTAAATACTATATTTAACTATAGACTAATATAGATATGATAACAACAATACAAATAGATAATAGATTGAAAGAGAAGCTGGATGCCTTAAAAATTCATCATAGAGAGACATATAATGAATTAATTATAAGAATGATAAATAATCTCTCTCCGAATAATGTAACTAAAGAAAGTCTAATAGAAACTATAGAAACAATGGCTAATCCAGAAATGATGCATGATATAGCAGAAGCAATAGAAGAATACAAAAGAAAAAGAGGAAAAACCCTTGAGCAAATAGAAGAAGAAATAGGGCTGAAATAAAGTGTACGAGATAATTCTCCAGAGCAAAGCTGAAAAATTTCTTAAAAAATTAGATAAAACTAATCAGCAAAGAGTGATAAATAAACTAAAATGTCTTAAAGAAAATCCTAAACTGGGCGTGCCATTAACAGCAAATTTAGCCGGGCTTTGGAAATTGAGAATTGGTGATTATAGAGCCATCTACCAAATATTGAATCAAGAGTTGACTATCTTAATACTGAAAATAGGTAAAAGAGATAATGTTTACGACTAGCACTATTTCTCTTTCTTGCTTACAGCTTTAACATTCTTGTTTAGCTGCACCATTGCCTCTTCAAGCTGCTGCTTGTTTTTTGTTCCAGTACAAACCAATTTTCCGTTGGAAAACAATAAGAAAGTAGCAGTTGGATCAACAAGCTTGTAAACAAGTCCTGGAAATTGCTCCGGCTCATATTCTGTATTCCCAAGCTCTAAAGCAAGATAATTCAGATTTAGATTTAATTTTATGCTTCCAGAAGCAACTATATTTTGCACTGTTATTTTTGGCTTGTCAGTTATTTTGACCCCTATTTTTGCTATCTGTTTTATAACCTGTTCTATTACTTCCTTTACCTGTGCCACGCTCTTTGTCCCCGTGCATACCAAATTTCCCGACGAGAACACAAGAACAGCAGATTTTGGCTCTTTTACTCTAAGCACAAGCCCTGGAAATTGCTCTGGATTATATTCTGTATTATTTTGTGTCTTAGCAAGCTGTGTCAGAGAAACTGGCTTTCCGAGAGAAGTGGTTGCAACAATATTTTGAACTTTTAGGTTTGACTTTTCAGCCATTGTAATTATTAATCTCGACTTTATAAATAAAGTGTCTTTATAAACCTTGGCTTTCTCTCGTCGAGAAAAAAGTTGATAGACCAATATATAAATTATTTCTCAATATACTTAAAATAAAAAGTTCACCTCTTCCCTTTCTTTGCAGCCTTTTTTATATCTTCAAAAGTTGCAATATCGTCAATTCTTCTGTCAGGGCGGTAATGGGTTATTCTTGGAAATCTAAGAGCATATCCCGAGCTATAAGATGGACTCTCCTGAATATTCTGATAGTTTACAGAAACAATAATTTTTGGTTTTACTCTTACAAAATTCTCTTTCTCCTCGATAATAATCTTCTTTAAAATATTAGTCATCTCCTCGTAAGTTGTTCCCTCGCGGTAAACTTCTTTAGAAGTTCTACTGGACAGAGAACTTTTGTTCTCTGTATTTTCTTTCTCCTTCAAGCCAGAGGAGACTTTTCCAACTTCAAGAAGGTTTTCTCCATCCTTGCACGAAACAATGTAACTTGTCAGCCATCCTCCTCTTTTTCCTGTTCCATATTCTGCTCCAGTTACAACCAAATCAAGGTCTTTTAAAACAGGCTTTAATTTTGCCATATAACCAACTCTCCTGCCCTGCTTGTAAGGAGCGTCCAGTTTCTTTATCATAATCCCCTCTTCGCCAATTCTAAGAGCCTCCTGATAAAATTTATCTGCCTCATGCTCATCCCCAGTTATTATCTGCACTGCCGGACGAATCAGAAGCTTCTTCTCATTTACTATTTCTTCAACAACTTTCCTTCTTTCCCTGAATGATTTGTTAATAAAACCCTCCCCATTATAATAGATAACATCAAATATGTTTACTTCAACAGGCAGTTCCTTTACAAGCTTATCTATATCATATTTTCTTTTTATCCTCCGGGATATTGCCTCAAATGGCATATATTTTTCAGTTTTTGGATTATACCCCACAATTTCAGAATCAAGAATAAAATTATCTCCTTTGATATTTTTTCTTACAGCATCAACAACGTCTGGAAACTGCAAGGTTACATTCTCCAGTCTTCTCGTAAACAGAGTAATCTCATTGTTTTTCTTGTTAATCAAGACTCTAAAACCATCATATTTTTGCTCTATCGCTGCTGGCTTTCCGCACACTTCAAACGCTTCCTCAATACTTGAAACTTTTACAGCAAGCATTACATTTATCGGCCTGCCAGGCTCTAGCCCTATTTTCTTTATCTCCCTCAACCCCTTTGAAGCTGCCTCGAAGATTATTGCAAAATCATTTGAAAGGTCGTAAGATTCCTGAATTTTTTCAGCAACATCTCCAGAGTTCTCAAAGAAAGCAACTGCAATGGCATCAATAATCGTCGGAGCAGCAATCCCTATCTTTAAATCACTTAAAATGGTTCTTGCAATATATTTTGCTTCCTTTCCAGAAGCGCTTCCAAGCAGTTCTGCAACAAGATTAACTTTCTTCTCAACAGCCCCCTTTCCTTCTATGAACATTAGTTTTCTCAAGTTTTCAAAAACTTTTTCAACACTCAGTTTTTTTCTCACAAGTGTCGTTTGTTTCCTTTTACTAGCAATTTCCTCTGCAACTTTTCCAATATCGCCAATCTTGTTCAATTTATCAATAATAATCCCTTCCTCAATTCCAAAAGAGTGAGCTATCGCTTTTATAACAAGCTGCCTTGACATTCCAATCTCTTTTGTATCGTAGTCAGGCGCAACATCCCCGTTTAAAAGATATATCCACTCGATTTTTCCTTCTTTTCTCAAAACTTTCAGGAATTTTGCAATTATAGAAACCTTTTCAAGCCTCTTGCTTGTGGAAGAAAGCTCTTCATAAACCACAACAAAATCAAGATAGTCCATCTGTTCACCTTTTGATAATTATTAAATTTCTTATATAAAGATTTGCTATTTAGGAACAAAACATCACAAAATCCTTGTGTTAACCATGGGCTGAAGCCCATGGTTTGCTCAGAT
>CAYZSY010000023.1:0-6997 GCA_964481185.1 Candidatus Woesearchaeota archaeon
TATAATTGAAAGAATGATAGAAGATGATTTAGAGATTAACGAAAAGACCAAAAAAGAAATAAATGAAGCAAAAAGAGGGAAGAGCGTTTCCCATGCAGAAGTTAAAAAAAGATTTGGTTTATAATGTTTCAAATAGACTGGAAAGAGAACGCAATTGAAAATTTGGATAAACTCGAGCCGTCAATTTCTAAGAGAATTGTTAAAAAAGTCGATGAGCTAATAAATAATCCTTTTTCAAAGGACATAAAACGATTGAAAGGTTCTGATTGCTTTCGTTTGAGGGTGGGAGATTACAGAATAATTTTTTCTATTGAGAAGAATCTAATAACTATTTTAAAGGTAGGGCATAGAAAGAATATTTATGAAAGCTGAATAAAAACTATGTAAGCTTGAACCCGACATTCCTTTCTCTTGTCAAAATCTTATCAGTTATGAATATGCCTTTCTTTGAGATTATTTTCATCTCAACAATCTTCTTCTTGAAAGCAGAGCCCCGCATCTTTAATATTTCAATAGCAGAACTTCTTAATCCAGAATCATAAATTACATTATAAATATCAACAATCCCGTCGGAAAGGAACGAAACCGCTTCTCCCTCTTCCTTATACGTTGCTCCGATATGTGTTGGGGCTGAAACCTCTCTTACAAGAAAAGTAGTCATGTTATTCTTTTCAAGATATCTGAAAAGCTGCTCCATATATATTCTGAACCTTGATTCCTGCCCTGAAAATGCAGATGCTATCGAGGTCAAAGAATCTAAAACAACAAAATCCGGCTTAAAATCTCTAGGAAACAGCACAGGATCAACCTCTATTAAAAGCTCTTTTTTAGCAGCACTCAAAAGCGCTTCAACGCTTCTCGAAATATCAAGAGCATCAAATCTTGTTATTCTCAAAAGCCCTTTCTTAATATACTCGTCAACAGGCCAGCCCAAAAGATGCATGTGCTCAATAAGGCGATCTTCAGGCTCCTCAAAGCTCATATAAAGGCACTTCGCCCCTTTCTTGCAAAGTTCTGCTTCAGTTGCAAGACAAAAAATGGTTTTCCCGCTTCCAGGTCCTCCTTCTATAAGAACAGAAGAGCCTCTTGGAATTCCATATCCCTCTTCAAATAATTTATCAAATCCTTTTAATCCTGTTTTGACAAATTTGTCTGCTTCCTGAAATTGTTTTTTTCTCAATTTCCTCTCCTTACCCCTGGTTTTATCTGATTTCCTAGACTTGCCCTTGTGTGCTTTATGCCTCTTATTTACGCTTTTTTTCATTCTCTTTTTCACACCCATACATTAGTTTTTAGCTATTTAAACTTTTTATTTTTTGAAACCTTTCGCCCAATATGTCTCTTAGTCCTAGATATTCTCAGCTTTTTTCTTCTTAAAATAGTTCTCACTTTTGTTACACTCTCTGTTTTCTCTCTATCTTTTATAACATTGTCCTTGGAAGGCTTAAGCTTCTCAACTCTTACCATCTCCTCCTTAACAAGCGGAATCTGTCTTTCCACATCAAGCATCATTTCTTTATAGCGTTTCAGCTTCGTCTCAAACTCAAATTCTGAAATCTTTCCCTGCTCAAAATATTTCTTTTGAATTTCTTTTATAAGAGAATTGAGTGCTTCTCTCTGTGCAAAAAGATTATTCATTTTTCTCTTTAAAATAGTTCTCCTAATTGCTCTCCATGAAGCATTTAGAACAACAAGAGTTACAACAACAATTATCAAGATATACTTCCAATTGCCAATCACAAAATTTTTTAAAGTTCTTGCCTGCTCCTTATAAAAGACATTCAGCGCACTCTGTCGTGCTTGTATATCCAGCATCTCCTTATAGCCATCATCTATAAGCGAAATTGTCTCCTCAAATCTCTCTCCATTGAACGAAGCAATAATTTTATTATACGTTCCGTCAAATTCAGAGAGATTTGTTGTTTGGCTAATCTCGTTGTAAGAGTCTATAAAAACTTTTAATTCGTCGCTTGCTTTCAGGGCATCATCTCTTATTGTGCAAACTTCAATAAGATATTCGTTTATCTTTGTATAATCAGATATTCCTTTTACAACATAAGATTGTTTTGCGTCATAAAGCTGAACCCCTGAAACATAAGACTCGTTTGCCCTAACAACAGATATGTTCTTTGATATCATCTCATCAAGGCACACCTCTGCTTTTGCTATATTCTCCTTTGCTTGTATCGACTCATTGCTTACAACAGAGGCAGAAGCCCCCGGAAAAGTAGATATAGTTATAACTGATGCAGCTAGCATAGAGAAGATAACTGCAAATAAAATCAGCTTATTCTCCATTTTTCACCTCTTGTTTTATCATTACTAATACGCCATTTCTCTGAATAAGCCCGCTTATTTTCTTAACAATTTCTTCAGCAGTCTTTATTAAAAAGTGGGGTGCGCTGCGGCTGGGAATCGAACCCAGAGTTCTTCTTGAGAGAAGATCCAGTTCATCAGACTGGCGCCTTACCATTGAGGCTACCGCAGCATCATCCCCCGCTAAATAATTATAAGAAAGATTTAAATATGTGCTGTCATTAGACAGATTATCATCTTGAGAGAAGAATCTTACCCTTGAGGCTGCATCAAAAGCCTCTTTATTATTTTTATTAACATTTGTCATCCTTGTCGCCATCGTCTTATTCTCAATCTTCATCTCTGCCTCCCTGAATCAGCAGCCATTTCCACATAGGAACAAACTCAATGCCTTTTTCTTTTTTCTCAACATTCTTAGTTATAATGATTAATTTTTCAACTTTTTTACCGAATTTATCCTTAAATTCTCCAAGTCCTGAAATCTCCCTTTCAGCTATCTCGTCTGAATAACTAACATTTATACCTATCAGTTTGTCTCTGTTTTTAACAACAAAATCTACCTCACCACGACCCTCCCAATAATAAACATTATCCATCTTTCTTTTCAACTCGACAGAGACAATATTCTCCGCCAGCTTTCCAGAATCTTTTGAAAATTTAAAACTAACTGCGTTCCTTAACCCATTATCAATGCAATATATCTTTGACGATTTTGCTTTCTGTTCTTTTAACGAGAATGAAAAATGTCCATTCAGAAAAAATATATACGACTCAATATAAAAAGAAATGTAATCTTTAATGCTGTCATAAGATATTCCTAGAGAATTTCTCAAATTTCTAGATGAAATCTTGCTAGTAAAATTAGTTATTATAAACAAGGCTAAATCTCGGACCTTCTCACTGTTTATGTTATGCCTGCTTATAATGTCTTTATATAATATGTCATCAAAATACTGCTTCAATATCTTGAACTTAAATTCCTCTCTCGCAAAGAAAATTTCTGGAAATCCGCCTTTCTCAAAATATTCGTTCAGTGCGCCAAAAATCTGGTATTTTATTTTTTCACTAATAACTCCTTTTCTAATCAGTTCCCTATTTACTAAAATGCCTTTGAATGCTACATACTCGCTAAAACTTAAAGGAAATACCTCAAAAGTGAGGTTTCTGCCAGTTAAAAGAGTTGAATATTCTCTCCTTAGAAGGTAAGAGCAAGAGCCAGAAACTACAAACTTGCAATTTTCTCTTAAGTCATATTTTTTTCTTATCCATGATTCCCAATTTTCTTTCTTGTGTATTTCATCAATAAAAACGTACGCCTTTTCTTCTGGATTGAGCAAGCTCCTATAAGTAGAATAAATATCTTCCAAAGAATCTTCATTAAATTTAGGGTCATCAAGATTTACAAACAACACCTGTCGCGAATTAACCCCTTTAGAGAATAAGGCATCAATCATCTGGTACATTAATGTGCTTTTCCCAGACCGCCTTACTCCTAATACAACAGTTACCTCCCTTATATTTATTGAATTTATCAGAGATTGGTACTTTTTCCTTGGCTTGCCACTTAGCTCTCTAATTAACTCCATATTCTCCCACCATGGGTTCCATTCAGATAATTTACTTAGTTCCATATTACGTTATAACGTAGCATTTGGTATATAAATGCTACGTTCCAGTGTAACCTCATTTTCTCTAAATAATCAATCTTCATCTTTCCCTCTTTCTTTTTTATGATTTGAAGCTCCTTTAAGAGCGGCTTCTGCTTCCAAAGTAGCAAGCTTTTCTTCAATCTCACCTATTCTTCTGCTGTAGCTCTCAAGGCGTATTCCGTATGAGCGAGTCTCTATTCTCTTCTTGTCAAAGTATGCTGACTGCAATTGCTTCATCATCTCCATTATTCTCTCTTTTTCTTCTCTCAATGCTTTCTCCTTTCCTCCAAACTTAAGAGCATGTAATCTCTTGCTCTCAAGCATTACTATTTCCCCTATTACTTCAGACAATCTCTTTTCATACTGCTGCATTGATGTGCTGTACTCTCCCATACTCATTGTTTTCTTCTCAAAAGTTTCTCTCTGGACAAGCTTCATTAATTCAGACAAAACAATTTCTTCTTCTCTTAAACTCTTTATTCTGCTTCTGATTAGCTGAAGTTCTGTTATCTTGTATGCTGCAAGAGCAGACAATAATATAAACAACACACTCAACGAAATTCTTTCAGGATATACTTTTATGTAATAAAGCAGGCTTCCAAATTCTCCCTTTGTTTCAGCAGTATAAGCGACTTGCGCATCTTTAGCCCTTAAAAATGCAGATTCAAACTCTTCCCTCTCCAATGCAAGAATTGAAAGTTTCATTAACCTCTCTGAATTTGCTACATCAATTCTCTTTTCTTTAGCCAATGCAATAAGCCCTTCAAGCTCTTCTATTATCTTCTTTGTATCAATTGCCTCTTTAACTCCCTTGTTAATCACATTATAATTCTCCTGAACTTTCTCAAAGTCAAAAAGATTTATTTTCTCTTTTGATTCGCTTAAAAGAGAATCAAAATAAGAGGATGAGATATTTGCCCTCTCAAGCTTATCAACTAATTTTATTGTTTTATTCAAAAGCACTTTTGCTTCGTCCCAGCTAATCTCGTGCACTTGCAGAGCTATCTTCTTTGTTTCATGATATGTGTCGCTTCCTACACTTGCATCTATGTCAAGAATTATTGTCTGGAGCCCTATTTTAATATATGTTGGAGAAGTTATCTTTAATGTAATATTCGTGCTTCCCAAAGGCCCGAGCTCTGCAATTGACGGATTGACTATTTGTATATATTTTGCAATATCCCCTGATACGCTAATCGCTATCTTTTTCAAGCTCATATTAACATTTGGATTTCTGAAAGGTATTATCAGCTCGCTCTCTCTTCCCCTTACAAGCTGCATATCAACAGAGCTTGCCAATGTCTGCGCTCCTCCAGCTGAACTCCCGCCACCGCCAGAAGAAGTAGTAGACGTTGAAGATGCAGAAGATGCAACATAATCCCCATCAAGACTTCCGCATCCGCTTACATAAACTCCATCAGACGTGCTATAGCAGTTAAATGTAACATTAACAGCTTGAGAAAGCAGAGAATTACCAGCAGCATCCAGCACAAATCCTGCAGAGAGATTATATCCAAACACATAAAGAGTGAATGTTTTTACTCCAGGAGTCATACTAGCAAGATTGCTGAACGTTATATTTGTATTTGCATAATAAAAGTCGCTGTCATTCATGTTTGAAACAGATACATTTTTTCCTCCAGATACATTTGTAAATCCAGAAGGCAATACCCAATATGCACTTACATTAAATGCACTATTGTTCTCGTTATATGTGCTTGAACCCATCAAGTTTCTTGCATATCCATATAAGCTGAAGTTTCCTGCACTCAAGCTGACCGCACTAGGATAGCTCATTATTCTGTCTATCAGATAAGGTCCGTTCTGGTTGCTGACTATCACCGCAGTTGTGTTCCTGTATCTCGTTGTACTTCTTGCCCTAAATTCATCAAGAGTCACAACAACATTTTCTTCCTTTATCTCGTTGTTCAAGAATGTCGCATTAATCAAAATAGTCCTATTGCCCTTCGCAGAAACACTATAATAATTAAGATTCTTTACATATTCTCCGTCGTAATATATCCTTCCCTCTCCAAGATTATAAGTTACTCTGAAATCAAGAGAGCAGTTCGCAGTTGTGTATGCAGGATCTCCAGTATTATTAATTGTTATATTCCCTATATTCTTGTTCTGGTCCCATCCAGCTGTTGTTCCCAAATCAATCGTTGAATTCCACGTGCAGTCCCAGAAGTTCTCCAATGTATAGTTGCTGCTTAGAGTACTTGACCCTACAATATCAGTTGCCATAACCCTGAAAGTTATATTGTTCTCGTAAGAGGTAAGAACAAAGCTCGCATTGAGTATGTTGTTCGTATATCCTTGTGAAGTTATGTTATTCATTGTTACATTATTTCTTCCAAACCAGCTATCGCTTGCATTCTTCCATTGCAATGTCGCATTCCCGGCAAAATTATTGTCCAAATCGCTTATGTTTGCAGTTATAGTCACATTAACATAAGGGTCAATCTCCCCAAGATTAGTTGGGCTATAACTTACAGCATCAATCGCAGGAGCTATATTCCCAAACACAATTCTCGTTTCAGTATAATTGGAGTTTCCAGCAAAGTCAACAATGCTTACATTATAGTTATAATTAACCCCTGTAGACAAGCCTGTCTGATTATATGTGAAAGTATAATTTCCATTCCCAAGATTTGTTATTGAACTATTGCTAGAGTTAAACACTAAAGTAGTTCCATTCCAATTCAAAGTCACATTCGCAAGATTAATGTCAAAAATGCTAACATTTATAATAAAGTTGCCGCTCTTGCCTGTGTTGTTTGCAGGAGTCGGCTCAACAAAGCTCAATCTAGGATATGTCGTGTCAACAGTCACCCCTCTTGTTTCAGTATTATTCTTATTGTTAACAACATCTACAGCGGTGGCATTGAAATAATATATTCCATCACTAATATTATTAGTTATATTAACATAATTAGGCGAACTAGCACTAGTAGTTGAATTAATCAACACATTCGTTGAGTTATACAAATAAATAGTAACATTGGCAAAGTTTGTATCAGAAGCAGTCA
>CAYZSY010000024.1:0-4052 GCA_964481185.1 Candidatus Woesearchaeota archaeon
CATGCCTGGAGAAATAAGCGCTGGCGATGTGTTGATTGTTGACGTTGTTCTAAAGAACAGAGGAAGACAATTTGCAGAAGACACATTTGCTACAGTTAGCATTCCGGCATTAGGAATTGAAGATAGAGCTTTCTTCGATAGCCTTGCCTCAATCGATGAGCCTTTCTCAAAAGACTCATTTACAGCTGAAGATAACACTTTAGCCGATGGAGAAAGATTGAACAAGGAAAGCGATGGAGAAAGAATCTTGTCTTTGAGGATTCCTTCAAATGCACCAGCAGGCTTATACGCGGTAGAGATCAAGGCATACAATGATGACTCTGAGACTACAGTAACCAAGAAACTTGTTATAAGAGGCGCTGAAGCAAACACAATAGTTGAAGCACCTGTTAACAGCAAGAGTTTTGGCACTAATGAAAAGGGAGAATACAGCCTGGTTTTGGTTAATTCCGGAAACCAAGTGCGAGTATTCCAACTTGTCATTGAGTCTCAAAGTGATTTAAGCATTGATGTCTCTGACCCAATTGTAGCATTGCCAGCAGGCACAAGCAAGACTGTTACTTTAACAGCCAGTGCTAGCAAAGCAGGCACCTACAATTTTGCGGTAAATGTTCACTCTGGCGCCGAGCTAATCAAGCGGGAAAGCTTTACAGCAAATGTGGAAGGAAGCGGAGCTGTTACTACAGCAAGTCCAGCTGTCTTATTGACAATTGTTCTTGCAGTTATCTTCGTAGTCCTTTTGATTGTGCTGATAGTGCTTCTTACAAGGAAACCTGAGAAATCAGAAGAGTTAGGAGAAAGCTACTACTAAGCTTTCATTTTTTATTTTTTTTATTTTTTTACGTTTTACCTTTTTTATTTTTTTGAAAGAGAATCCAGGATAATTATCTAGATTTGCTTATTTATGTCAAGATGCGTTGCGAAAACTCCACACTTTAGTGTGGAGTTAGCATCTTGAGCATCCAAAAGCCCTAAAACAAACCACGGCTTTTAAGCCGTGGTACACGAAATGGCTTTTTGATATGGCTAACATAAGCCCGGTTTTAGTTTGGCTTGGCATAAATAGAATATTTAAATATACTGAATTATAATTTTTAGATATGGCACATATAAAAAAGATGGTTGTGCAGGGATTCAAGAGCTTTGCCAAGAAGACAGATATTATTTTTGACAAAGGAATTAATCTTTTTGTGGGCCCAAATGGATCTGGAAAAAGCAATATTGTAGAAGCATTGTGCTTTGTTTTGGGGAGATTATCTGCAAAATCAATGAGGGCTGCAAAAGCGAGAAATCTCATCTTTATGGGTTCCAAATATGTAAAGCCTGCAAAAGAAGCTTCTGTTGAAATGATTTTTGACAATAATGATGGGGCTTTTTCTATTGAGAATAATGAGATTAATCTTAAAAGAATTGTGAGGACAAATGGGCAGAGCATTTACAAAATCAATGGAGAAACGAAAACAAGAGCAGAGATTATTGAGATGCTGGCGCAGGCAGGCATTGACCCTTATGGATTCAATCTGATTTTACAAGGGCAGATTCAGAGCATTGTGAGGATGCACGCGGAAGACAGGAGGAAGATAATTGAGGAAGTTGCGGGCATTTCTATCTATGAATCCAGGAAAGAAAAATCATTGCATGAATTGGAAAAGACAGAAGAAAGAATGAAGGAGATTTCTACTATTTTAAGGGAGAAAACAGCATACTTGAGGAACCTAGAGAAAGAGAAAACGCAGGCGCAAAAATACAAAGATTCTGAATTAATGGTAAAGAGGGCAAAGGCGTCTATAACTAACACAAAGCTGGAGGAAAAGAAAAAAGAACTGAAAGGAGTTGTAAACGGCATTGAGAAAGGCGAAAATGAGAAGATGGGGATGAGAAAGAAGATAGAAGGCGTACAGGGAGAATTAGATGAATTAAGTGCAAAAATTATTGATATTAACAAGCACATACAGAAATCCAGCGGGATTGAGCAGGAAACGCTGAATGACGAGATTGCGAACTTGAAGGCAGAGCTTGAGGGGTTCAGGGTAAGAAAAGAGAATTATGGAAATAGAGAAAGAGAAATAGAAAAGAGAATTGAAGAGATGTCAAAATCAATTCCTGAGATTGAAGCTGAGATTAAAGAATTGAGAGAGAAGTCGCCGTTGATGGCAAGGAAAGCAGCTGAATTGAAAAAAAAGAAAGATGAATTGGGGGCAATCGGGGAAGAAAGAAAGAAAGTGCTTACTTTGCGCACTGAATTGCAATCGTTGAAAGAGAAAATTAAAGACAGAGAGAAACAACTGGCAAAAGCAGGGGCGGCTTCAGAGTCATTGTTTGGGGTGATTGAGGCGCATTCGAAAGGGCTTGAGTATAATAATGAAGAGGGATGCTTAAAAGCGGTGCATGAGCTTAAGAAAGTTTTTTCTGAGAAGGGGAAGGAATTTGCCTTATTTGGAGGAATGGAAATAGAAAATGAAAAAATTATTTCTGTCGTTGATTCTGAAATTAAAAATACAAATGAGATAAAATTAAAAGTTGAGAAGATAGATGTCTGTCCACTGTGCCAGAGCAAGATTACTGAAGAGCATGTGAAGCATGTCTGCAAAGAGGCCGAGGAGAAGATAGCAAAGGCAGAAGAAGAAAAGAAAAAAGCGCTGTATGAGCTTAAGAGCATTAAAGAAAAAAGAGACAAGTCGAACAAGGAGATTAGAGATATTGAGATAAAAATTTCCAAGGGAGAGATTGAGCTGATAAATCACAGGAATCTTAATGAGAAAAGAGAGCTTTTAAAAAAGTATGTTAATGAAGAAAAGAGCCTGAAAGAGGAGATTGGCGAACTTGAAGGCAAGAGGAAAAAATTAGAAGAAAAATCTTCTGACTTGGGCGGATTTGAAGAAAAATACGAGAAAAAAATGCTTGAGATTGAAGAGATTTCTTCAAGAACAGAAGAAGATGTGGACACAACCTTGCTGTATAAGGAAAGAGAACTTGAAAATATCAGGAATGTAATCAAAGCAAGCAAAAATGACATTGAAGAAGTTGAGGGAGACAGAAGAGAAATTAGCGAACATATTGAAGAGAAAACAGAAAGATTAGATGCGCTTGAGGGGCGGGAGAAGGAATTGCAGGAGCAGTTCAAGAAAATGTTTGCTTCAAGAGATAAGATGCAGAAAGAGACGCAGGAGAAGAGTTTTGCGCTGTCAGGAAAGCAGCAAGAAATGCGGCAAATTGAAGAGCAGGTGAATTATTTGAAGATTGGAAAAGCAAAACTGGATGCAGAGAAAGAATCTCTTGAAATGGAACTTTCTGAATTTGCAGGCATTGAGTTAATACAAGGAAGCATTAATGCAATTGAAGAGAGATTAAGAAAAGCGCAGGAATTAGTCCAAAGCATTGGGCCTATTAATATGAGGGCGCTGGAAGTTTATGAGGCGATAAAGAAAGAATATGATATTGTACAGGAAAAAGTGAATACGCTGGAAAAAGAAAAGGAGGATATTATGAAGATTATTGAAGAGATAGACAGGAAAAAGGGCAGAACTTTTATTAAAACTTTCAAGGCGATTAATGAGAGATTTTCAGATAACTTTTCGAAATTGTCTTCAAAGGGAACTGCATATTTGGAGATAGAAAACGAGGAAGACATTTTTGCAGGAGGGATTAATATTGCTGTCAAACTTGCGAAAGGCAAATATTTTGATGTTACTTCGCTATCTGGAGGGGAACAAACTCTTGTTGCCCTGTCTTTATTATTTGCAATTCAGGAGTATAAACCTTATCATTTCTATATTTTTGATGAAATTGATGCTGCATTGGACAAGAGAAATTCAGAGAGATTGGCATCTTTACTTGACCAATATATGAAGTCGGGACAGTATATTGTTATAACCCACAATGATGCTATTATTAATAACTCAAATGCGCTTTATGGTGTAAGCATGCATGAAGGCGTATCTAAAATTTTGAGCCTAAACCTAAATAAATCAGAAAACTTGAAAACAGATTAATTAATATTAAAAGTCTTTTAAAGTTGCCTGCTCTTTTTCTGGGAAGAGGGCTTTCCAGGT
>CAYZSY010000024.1:4152-6118 GCA_964481185.1 Candidatus Woesearchaeota archaeon
ATTAAAAGTCTTTTAAAGTTGCCTGCTCTTTTTCTGGGAAGAGGGCTTTCCAGGTTTGCCAGGATTTTCTGAAGATGCCTGAATTTTTTAGGTTACCGCCCTGTGTTCTCAAGAAATGCTTTGTTTGAGGGTCAGAAGGATAGCCTGAGCCGAAATTGCCATATTTAAGTTTGAGAGACTCGACTTCTTCTTCTCTCGCGACTTTTGCGATTATTGAAGCAGCGGATACAGGGAGATGATTCACATCGGCTTTATGCTCACAAATTACCTGAAGATTCTCTGGATTATCTATATAACCAAGAAGTGTTTTTTTCCATGCAGAGATATTTACAGAGGGGCAGTCTACAATAACTTTTATTTTTTCTTTTTTTGTGTTTAAAGCATTTATTATTTCTGCTGTTTTTTGAGCTTCTAATGTGTTTAAATTTGTTCCTTTCTTTATTGAAGAGTCTATTTCTTGAGGAGATGATTTTGTTATATGAAAAGCAAGGGCAGACTCTTTGATTATTTTGGAAAGCTTTATTCTTACTGGGTGGGCAAGCATTTTTGAATCTTTTATAGTGTATTTTTTCAGGAAAGTTTCTCCATTTTTATCCAAGAGAACTCCGGCTAAAATCATTGGGCCGATTAGGGGGCCGCGCCCACTATCGTCGATACCTAGGGTTAAATTACCCATATTTGTTTCTCCGTTGCAATTTTTTGCCATCTTTTACCATCTTCAATTTTAACCAAATTTAATTCTTTCAGCTCATTAAGTCTTCTGGAGGAAGATTTCCAATCCACCCCAATAACTCTAGCTAACTCTGCAGTTGTCTTTTCTTCATTTAATAAATTCAGATATTTATTCTTTACTTTCGATATGATAATTAGGTTTTTATTATTTGTCCAATAGTCAATATTTTTAACCCTATAATTATTTACTTTATTTTCTTTTTTTAAATTAACAAGTACTTCGCTAACTCTTGCTTGAGATCTATTAAAAATATTTGATAATTCTTTAGAACTGAATGGTCTGCTCAACAACTCCAATATTTTATTTTTCAGATAAAATACACTATAATGCTCTTCTTTATAACTATTGTAAAACCTCCAGAACTTTTCTTTTTTTATCGGATGTAGATCTGCGATGCTATATTTGGCAAAAATATCCCAGTTTGATTTAGCATTAATAACATAATACCTATGCAGAGAATAAAAAGAGTAATTTATTCCCATATTATCTAAAATGTTTTCTATAAAATTCTTTCTTATTCCTTGCGCAATCCTTAATGTACGAACGCCTCTCTTTCCACCATGAATATTTCCCTCTCCAGCAAAAAAACCTCTTAATATTGAAGGAAAATATTCTTCTTTTTTAAGATAATCTTTTACTATCTCATTCCATTTTTTAATCAAACTTACTGAAGCAACTCTGAATATAAGATAAGGTTTATTGGCTCTTTTACGAATATAATATTTAAATACGCAATCTTTATATGGTAAAATTACTTTTTCTCCATTTTTAGAATAAATATAGATTCTTTGATTATATTTTTCCACCTTAAAGATTTCATTTATTGTTTTCTTAAACAAATCAACTAATTCTAAACAATTATTGGTAAAAGTTATTTCGGACTTTGAAGTTGTGCTTCCCTCAGCCAACCAAAGGCCCACGCATTCACCGACTTTTTGTTTGAAAATAGGATCCATTATAGGTCATCTAACTTATTTACATATTTATATCTTCCTATTTAAAAAATCTTAGACCCAGATAAGTATAAAAATGTTTATGGATGAATAAGTGAATGGATACAGGCAAGAGAAAGCTTGAAGAAAGGTTATTGAAAATTCCTGATTGCCTGGATTTCTTAAGTAATTTTATTGGGAGTTGCGAGGATATAGATGTCATTTCAAATTTTGTTAATTATTATAATGATCTCTTAGGTTATTGCCTGACTTGCAAACCTATAAGGCAGAATTATAAGGC
>CAYZSY010000025.1:0-3427 GCA_964481185.1 Candidatus Woesearchaeota archaeon
AGCAGCAGAGACTAGTATATTTGTATCAAGAACCACTCGCATATTTCTCTTTTCTATATGCTGCCATCTCATTCTCAACATCCTTCTGTGTTATTTTGTATCTTCTGGCAGTTTCCCGCATTGACTTTAAATTTTCTTCAAATTTGTCGCGGGATTTGGCTTTCTCTAATCCAGATACTCTTTTAAGAATGATTGTGCCATCTATATCAAACACAAGCAGCTTTTCCCCCTCTTTTAGGCCTTCTTTCTCTCTAATCTCCTGCGGTATTACAACCTGACCTTTTGATGTTATTTTAGTTATGTCCATCATAGTAAGATTAGTAAGATTGTTCTTATTTATAATGTTTTCCATTATTTGTGTCATATCATACTAAAGAGTTTACTCCTTTATAAGTCTCACGCGCGGTTGTCCAGTGGATTTTAATCATTTTATTTCATTCAAGTACCGTAAATCACCATTCTGAGAAGCTCAGGACACGAATTAAATCTTTTTCCCGACAATAGTCGGAATAAACCTTTATTGGTGTCACATCGCCCTAATTTAATTTTGAGGTGATTTAATATGAATAAAATAGAAAATAAAAACGATAAAATCCACAGCAGATCGTGGAACGTCGCTAAAGTTATGAATAGAATAACATTTCTTGCCATGACCGAACGTCCGTTTTATGTAAAACGCGCAGTTGCCCGAGAAGCAATACGTTCTTTATTGGAGTTGAAATAAAGGCTCTTTTTATTTTATTTAATTTTTAAAATTCTTCCAGTATGACTATATTTTATTTTCCTTTCTCATTCTATGGATTAAATCATCAACATCTTCTTCTTTAAGATCAGTTTTTGCCATAGCTTCAACAAATGGCTTAGTAATTTCTTCCCAAGACATTGACTGAACTTTCTTTATCATCAAGGAATCTCCAGCTAAGAAAAAAAGAACTTTTTCTCCTTCTTTCAAATGCATTCTATTTCTTATGTCTGAAGGGATTGCTATCTGTCCTCTTGCACTTACTGTTCCGATTTCTACTGCATCTACCATATCTTGTAAATAAGATGTATCTTGTATTTAAACCTTTCGGTAGGTGACTACAAAATAAAAAGATTTAAAAAGTGTAGTCACCTATATAGTTATAGGATGTTCATCGAAAAACAAAAAGCCGGAAAGCACATAAAGTACTATCTTGCACATTCATTTAGGGACGGAGCTGAAGTTGTCAAGGTAAGAAGATATCTTGGCAAAGATATCAATGAAAATGAACTCGGACAGCGCAGAGAAAAAGCAGAAAAAGCAATTCTTGAACAGATAAAGAATTTTCGCGAAATCAGAGATCCGCTGAGATTTAATCTCTCAAATGAAGAAATTGAGGGGATTAAAAAGCTTTCTCATAAAAAAGACTTTAAAATATTCCACTTAAATGAAAAACAATGGACAAGATTCTCAGAATTGTTCTCATATAACACTAATGCGATAGAAGGCTCAACACTGACTTTAAGAGACGTTACCAATGTTCTCGAACATCACAAAGAACCAGATAAAAGCAAACCTGACATAGAGGAAGCAAAAGGTGTTTCAGAAGCAATAAGTTTCATCAGAAATACAAAAGAGCATATCTCAATCAAACTTATTAAGAAGCTGCACAGTATTGTATTTAAAAATTCAAAGCACTTTGCAGGGAAACTCAGAGAGAAAGGGATTGAGGTTGTAATTAGAGATGGAGTAGGAAATATTGTCCATCGTGGAGCTCCATCTGAAAAAATAACTGTTCTCTTGGGAGAATTAATCAAATGGTACGAATCAAATAAAGCAAAGTATCCTCCGATTCTTCTTGCGGCTGTTGTTCACAATCAGTTTGAGAATATCCATCCGTTCCAAGATGGCAACGGGAGAGTTGGAAGACTTCTTTTAAACAATATCCTGCTAAAGCACAAACTGCCTCCTGTCGACATAGAGTTCAAAAACAGAGCAGAGTACTACCAATCTCTTCAAGAGTATGAAAATAATGGCAATATTCGGCTCACAATTGAGCTTATTCTTAAGGAATACAGAAAATTAAGGAAGAAACTCTAGGCGACTACATCTTGTTGATTTGTAGTCACCCATTCTTTTCCTTTCTCATCCAATGGATTAAATCATCAACATCTTCTTCTTTAAGATCAGTTTTTGCCATAGCTTCAACAAGAGGTTTGGTTATTTCTTCCCAAGATTTATCCTTTATATTTTTGGCATCACATTTCATTTTTAACAAACTCACCGGCTTTGTAGAAAATAAGAAAATAACACTGCGTCAGTTCGGCTTGTTATGTTGAAATGGATGGCGCTGTTCTCTCTGGAACTCCGAACAGAGCTTTCTTCTACAGCAATTAGAAGCCTCTCATAAAGACGGCAGTGTTATTTTCTACAGAGCCAAACTCACCTATGGATTTAATAACCAATTCATGAAATTGTTTGCTAATGCGACACAGCGTTCTTTTTATTATTTTTTCGTGTATTGTAAAAAGACGATGCGGTTTTGTCCAACTCTCAAAAGGAAGCACAATATCTCCTTGTTTATACACTATTCCATCTTTCGTCTGCCTCATTATCCCAGTCGTCTTTAAGAATTTCTTCTGAAACTAACATGGCACCGGTTGATTCTCTCTCGGTTTCTCTTTTATTTATTTTCACTTCAGGAACTCCACATTTGGCATGTTTTTGAATGCATCGTCTCCTGTCAGGAAAATCAAATCATTATCTTTGGAAAAAATATAGCCTAGGCAATCTGCATACGAGAGGCTCATCTTTTTGTTTTTGGCTCTGAATTGAATTGCCTCGAGTATTGTTTTATCGGAGATGTCAACAACAAATTCCTTGAACTTTAAAAATATTTCTTTTGATTTTTCTTCGCCCTGTTCTAAAAGGGTTATGTAAGCAATCTCTAGAAGATTCAAGAATGTAATTGTAATGGGAACGACATTATAACGAGAAAATTTAGGATTGCCTTTTATCAATTCAATGACCGCATAAGTATCGAAGAAGTATTCCTTCATTCCCAACCTTTTCTTGCTTCATCCTTGAGTTCTTGAGTAGTTTTTTTCCAGCCAGTAGGAATTAAACCAAATATCTCTTTCGCGGTATGTGCTTTCTTGAAACTCATTATTATCTTTTCATTTTTCCCTATATGTTCTTTTTTAATAATCGCTTTTGGAATTATGACTCCTATGGAACTTCCCCATCCCTTTGTTATTACTTCAACTTCTGTCATATATAACTAAGTTATATATTTCGTATATAAATCTTTCTCTTAAATACTTACAATATAGAAAATAACTAAAAGGCAATTAGAATAACTTCTCAATAGAGTCATAAACTCACAAGGAGACCAGTCCAAAATCGCCCTTAAAACCGCCAAAATGCCCGAAAATTGAACATTACGTACATAAGAGATTAGGCAAA
>CAYZSY010000026.1:0-3059 GCA_964481185.1 Candidatus Woesearchaeota archaeon
TCTGTTATTCTCATCCAAACCAAGCTCCATCATCTTGACGCATCTTCTTCCTTCATCATGCTCAACTAACATCTGCTCTACAGGATTACAATGTACGCGCCCCTCTTCTGCGCTCTTATTAAATTCTTTAAATAAAATATCTTCTTCTTTTGCATGGTGGAATTTGTCTGCATAATTTCTAATGAAATCAATAACTTTTCTGAAGAAGAGAGCATTAATATTTTTATTATTTAATTTCCCTGTTTCAGACTCTAAAGCACCAACTACTTTTAAGATATTCTCGTGTTCTCTTGACAAGATCTTTGAAATTTCTGAATTGCTTTTCATTTTTTAACTTTTGTTTTCTTTTTACAAACTTTGCAATATTTTTTAACATGTGTCTTAACAATATTTAATAGGGGAACAATAGTATTGGTATTTAACGAATAAGTTCTTTCTCTGCCGTTCTTCTTAGCTGCAACAAAACCACATTCCAATAAAGATTTTAATGCATGAGAAACCTTGCTTCTTTCCTGCCCAAGTTGTCTTGATAATTTATTTACACCAAT
Source organism: Candidatus Woesearchaeota archaeon (assembly GCA_964481185.1). GTDB lineage: Archaea > Nanobdellota > Nanobdellia > Pacearchaeales > GW2011-AR1 > JAOAJC01. The sequence goes on from CAYZSY010000026.1 coordinate 549, forward strand.
TGACTGCTTTTCCAGCTTGGTTATTATACCAACCTTCAACTTGGTTCCTAATGTTTCAAAAAATAAATAGCATTTATAATCCACGCGTGAATTATAGTTCACATATTTATAAATCTTATGATTTTATTGAAAACTCTGAATAATCATAAAAATGCGGGTGCTAGGATTCGAACCTAGGCATGCACTAAGCAACGACGGCCTTAACGTCGCCCGTTTGACCGCTCCGGCACACCCGCATATTCCCTTTATGGGAATTGAGGGTTCAGAGATAACAATCTCTGCACCCGCATATGGGTGTTAATAAAACCCGATTTTTAAAACTATTCTCGCCAGAACAATATTCAATAAATTAAATACAGACAGCTCTCAATATATTCTCTTGTCCATCCGCGTTCTGTTAGAAGTCCAATTGCTTCTTCCCTTGAATATCCCCTCTTCATGCACTGCAATACAAACATTTTCAATTTTAACTCTTCGTCTCTGTTAGATTTAACTCTTGAGATAATAAACATAAACGTTGTTATAACAAACAAAAGAGAGGCAATGGTAACAACAACCATAAAACCAACTCCTTTCACACTTTTAACAGAGAGATTTTCTCCATTTTCAGCTATTGCTCTTGTATTAATATCGTGCCCAACAACAAAAAGCAATGTGACAACAAGAATTGCAATTATCCCAATGAACATGGCACTCTCAAATTTCTCCCTAATGTGTCCTTGCATTTTCAAGCCTCTTTATTCTTGTCTCAATCTCTTTTAATTTTCTTTTAAGCTCGTTTCTGCTCTCATACGGCTCTTTTTCCATGCTCTCAACAAATTCGGAGAGATAAGCGTTAAATAAAGTGCTTAGTTTTCCTCCAAATAAGCCAAGTTTTGTTTTTGCCCCATCAAGCTTATCTTTATCAACAGTAATGTTTATTCTTATTTTTTTCTGCATACATATTAATACACATTAGTGTGTTTAAATATCTTTCTCAAGTTAAGTTTAAATAGCTCCAAAATCACAGAAAATTATGAATAAAGTAAGAAAGCAAATAAGTAAAACATCACTCAAAGAGAGAATTCATAATAAAACAAATCCAAGATTAGCAGCGGCAATCTTTCTGGCATCAAAGAGTTCTGCTTGGATGAAATTAGCAAAGCTTCTCTCCCAGTCAACAAAAAAGCATTCGTCTGTTAATCTTGAAGAAATAGACAAACAAACATCAATGGGAGATACAGTTTTGGTTCCAGGAAAAGTCTTGTCTTTGGGAGGGATAACAAAGAAACTAAAAATTTGCTCATTTGGAATTTCAAAAGAAGCTCTTGAAAAGTTAAAGAAGACAAAATCGGAATGGGTTAATATATTAGAAGAAATAAAGAAAAATCCAAGGGCAGAGGGTCTCAAAATAATCAAATGACATTAAATGAACAAATAGTGATTGACGGAAAAGATTCTGTTCTGGGAAGAGTGGCTAGCTATGCAGCTAAACAAGCCCTGCTTGGAAAGAAAATAGTTATATTAAACTGCAACGATTTGCTTCTTACAGGTGGAAGAAATATGATTCTTGAGCAATACAGCCATATGAGAAGCAGAGGAAGGGGAGCCCAAAAAGGACCAATAATACCAAAAGTCGCTGAGAAGATTATGAAAAGAACAATAAGAGGGATGTTGGAATACACACAAAAGAGGGGTGAGGCAGCGCTAGATAGAATAATCTGCTATAATGCAACTCCAAAAGAATTCGAATCAGCAAAGAAAATATCTCTTGCAAGAGAATTAAAAATAAGAACACTAAAACTTGGAGAGATTGCAAGAATCATTTAATATGGCAATAGAAAAAGAAATTATATCTGGAAAGAGAAAAACCGCTGTTGCAAAGTTAAGAGTCAAAGAAGGAGAAGGAAAGATATTTTACAATGGCTTGCCTCATACAGAATTAAATTTATTCCATAAGCTTGCTCTTTCAGAACCTGTTAGAATATACGAGCAGGTTCTCGGTCAATTAAAAAATGACTTGTATATAACCACGAGTGGCGGAGGTCGAGAAGGCCAGATTCAGGCTGCAAGACTTGCAATTGCCAAGGCCTTAGTTAAACTCTCAGGCTCAGAGGTTCTTAGAAAATATTATATCTCATACGATAGAAACATGATTGTCCCAGATTCCAGAAGAAAAGAAGCAAGAAAGCCAGGAGATTCCAAGGCAAGAGCAAAGAGGCAGAAGTCTTACAGATAAGCGCAATTGTCAGCATGAAAAAGCAATATCATCCTACAAAATTAAAAGGCAATGGTTCTCTTAAGAAGCTTGCAAGGGAAATTACAAATTTGAGATATGACCAAACAGCCTCTTTTATTGAAGAGCTGGCTGATAGTTTTAGAAGGCGGGCAGAGAGAGACTCTAAAAGGCACAGGCCAATGCTTGCGTTAAGGCTTTATGATATATCAGACAAGCTTTATGAAGCAAAAGACGATGCAAACAAGGCATGGAAGATTTGCAGGCCTTATATGAAAGGATAAACGGGATTAATT
>CAYZSY010000027.1:0-2378 GCA_964481185.1 Candidatus Woesearchaeota archaeon
TCATGCCTCTATAGCTCAATGGTTAGAGCATCAGTTTTGTATGATGTAAAAATCCAAACGAACTGAGGGTTGGGGGTTCAATTCCCCCTAGAGGCTTCAACTCGCAAGAGTTGAAGACCCAAAGAATGAGAAAATTCTTTGAGGCTTTTCAAAACGCCATCTTACTTCTTATTATAAAAATTGCATATAGCTGCAAAAATGAAACCGATTATATATCCAACAGCAAAAGTAAGCACAACCAATATCAAGGCAGTTCCAAGCGCAAAAGGTTGCATAACTACACCTACATTAAGAAAATGCAATGATATTATAAAATTAATCCACCATTGCGCAATTCCCAAGGCAACCAAAACCGACCAAATAACATGCATAAAAGCAGCAAACGTTCCAAAAATCAACCCAGACTTGTTCTTATTTAGAATTTCTCTCATGAAATAACAAGCAAAAGCATATATTTAATTGTTTTCGTCAACAAAAGCAGCTTTCCCTCCGCTAACAAGAATCTCTGCAACCTCATTCTCCAAATTAGCCAGCTCTCCAGATGCAAAAGGCCCTGCAGTATTTCCAAACAAATCCACGAACTGCCCAACATTTTGATTGAAAATTATCATCCTGTTTTTCTTTTTTTCTTCAATCTTCTTTAAGCTGAACACTTTTGCCAGTTCTTTTTCAGACTCCTCAAATGCCTTGACCATTTTTTCAAAAAGTTCTCTCTCAAGAGTTAGCATATTCTCGTAATCTCTCTTCATAATCCCTGTTTCAGCAGCAACAAACACAAGATTCAGCAGTTTTTTCTTTCTTCTTAGCATTAACTCCTTAAATATTGCAATAAAATTCTCAAGTTGCTTTTTTGTCTTTGCAACAGAATCTGCAAATATATCGCTGTTCATTTCTGATTGCTCTTTTTTCTCACTTAAATACGCAGAAATGTCTTCAAGAAAATTCTTTGGCCAGCTCTGTAAATTCTCACTAAACTTCTCCTTTCTTAGCATTTCATACAGGTCATTATAAGTTATCATCTATAAAAAAACAAAAGCCCCATTTATAAAAATAGTTGTGCTAGTTTTTATTATGTCCTTTTACCGAAGAAAACGCTCTTCAATAGGTTTCTCCCTGATATTTTTCTTCCCTTCATGCCTTCGCTTTCTGTAAATCTTTTAACAGACTCTTTGTCAGAAGGATAAACAAGTACAGGAACAGGATCAGCTGTGTGAGCTTTTTTCCTGCACGCAGTAGTATGATCTGCTGTAACTATTAATTTTGAATTTCCAACGAATTTTTTAAGATAAGAAAAAAAATCCTTGTCTATAATCTCAATCATTTTTACTTTATCAAGGGGCTTGTTGTCATGCCCGGGAATGTCTGTTTCTTTAAAATGAATATAAAAATAATCATATTTGTTCTTGTCCCACCACAGCATTTTTTTCGCATATTTTATCGCATCATCCAGTCCTTCATAGAGATTCCCGTAAGAGTCTATTCCTTTTAACTTCGGATATTTAAACTTATAAACGCTCATTCCGCTTGACTCTCCAATTCCTATTTCCAGAGGCATATATCCAAGCCCAATCCACTTACCAGGCAGTTTCTTAAGTTTTGGAAGAGAGCTCCCAGCATCTCTGCACAAAATAATATTCGCAGAACAAAGTCCTTTTTTAACACGCGCAATATTTACAGGGTGTTTGTCAAGAACAGAAAAACTCCGTCTCACAAAATTATTAACAAGCTCTGCAGATAGTTTTGAGTCATCTTCATCATCAAGAGGTTTTGAGAAATTAAGCTTTCCCTCTGTGCCAAAAACAGCTCCTGCCCCATATGCAGGATCTATGTTGCTTATATTGTCTGAAAATCCACCCCTAATTATCAAAACTCCTCTATGTTGTATTGATTGATAAAATTCAAACTTAAAAGGCAGTTTTACATTTTCATTAATTGCCTTAGCAAGAATCTTCGCCTCTTCTGTCGTTAAAGTTCTTCCAGCTCTTCTATCTAAGATATTCAAATCCTCAAGATTGTCAATTGTTGCAAAATTGCATCTGAAAGCCAAATCTCCGTTTTTTAATTTTATTCCTATGCCCTTTGCTTCAAGAGGACCTCTGGATACAAAATTAGGATCATATCCAAGCAAAGAAAGAACAGCCGAAGAAGATTCAGGAGCAACTCCCTCTTTAACAGTATAACAATGTCTTATTTTAGCTCTTTTTGCTATCTCATCAAGATTTGGGGTCTGCGCAGCTTCCAACGGACTCTTATCTCCAAGTTGAGAGCACGGCAAATCCGCTACCCCATCAAGAATTACAAAAACCCCTTTCATATTATTCTTTCCCAACAATAATATATAAAGATTGTTGCTTCCATCCCTTATTTAAATTCATAAA
>CAYZSY010000028.1:0-1531 GCA_964481185.1 Candidatus Woesearchaeota archaeon
TGAAAATTCATAAAAAGATAAATTAAAGCAAAAGCAATTCCAAGTGCGACAAAAAAGTATAAGGGTGTTTTTGATTTAACTTTGCTTATCTCTGGTTTTTGCCCAAGATAAATTTTCTTTACAACACCATTTTCCCTGTAAGATTTATAATAATAAGGTCCATAAATCTTGCCATTCTTTTTGGCGTATCTTTTGTATACCATAAACCCCTTTTAAATTATAAAACAAAGAAAAAGATAATATTTAAAGGTTGTTCCACACCTTAAAATAAGGCAAATGAGCATAAAAAGACTGAGGAGGTTCTACAAATCAAAGAAAGATGTGGTAGAAAAGCGTTTGCAATCCTTCAAATCACTATCAGAGGTGGAACAACAAAAAGAATTTGTATTTTGTATGCTGACACCGCAAAGCAACGCACAGAGATGCTGGGAGGCTGTGGAACAAATATTCAAAACCAAGGATTTTACCGAGGATAGAATAAAAGAAATTCTCAAAACAAAAACAAGATTTCACAATAATAAGACAAGATATGTATTAGAAAACATTAAAATGTGGAACAAAATAAAAGCAAAATTGAACAATGAAGACGTAATGTGCTCAAGAAACTGGCTTGCAGACAATATAAAAGGTTATGGACTCAAAGAAGCCTCGCATTTCCTTAGAAATATAGGCAAATCTGACAATGAAATAGCTATCTTAGACAGGCACATCTTGAAGAATTTGCAGTTACATTCTGCAATTAAAGACACAAAGATAAGAAGCAAGAGAGATTACTTGGAAAAGGAGCAGAAGTACATGGAATTTGCAAAAAAATCTGGCATAAAACCCGACTCTTTAGACCTACTTTTCTGGAGCATGGAAAACGGGGAAATATTTAAATAAATTCGTTTTATTTCATTTATATGAAAAAAAGAGTTATAGTGATAAGTCTTGGTGGCTCTCTTATTGTTCCCGAGAAAGTAGATTTCAGCTTCCTCAAACAATTTGTAAACACACTAAGAAAGAACTACAAAAAATGGAAGTTTGTCATAGTCTGTGGGGGAGGCTCAATCGCAAGAAAATATATTGAAATCCTAAAGCGTGAAAGCAATCCAAACGAAAAAGAGCTCTCAACAGCTGGAATAAGAGTAACAAGATTAAACGCACTTATCTTAATGAAGCTTTTTGGCAAAAAAGAAGCAAACGATACTCTTCCAACAACAATGAAAGAAGTAAAATCCAACCTCGAGAAGAACAATGTTGTTATCTGCGGAGCTCTTAGATACGAACCAGCCTCAACATCAGACGGGACAGCAGCCAAACTATCCCATTTCCTAAAGTCTGAATTCATAAATATGACTAACGTAAAAGGATTATATACTGCCAACCCCCTTACGCACAAAGGTGCAAAATTTATCTCGCACGAAACCTGGAAAAGATTCGATGAGAGAGCAAACAACATGATATATCATTCAGGACAGCATTTTGTTCTTGACCAAAAAGCTGCAAAAATAATCCATGAAGATAAGATAAAAACATATATAGTTGGAGA